>NZ_PSUE01000016.1:0-77536 GCF_002931645.1 Rathayibacter sp. AY2B5
GCCCCGGCCGCCGCGCCCGCCGCCCGCCCGACGGCCCCGGCCCGGCCCGCCTCCGTGCCGGCCGCCGCCGCGCTCCCCGTCATCGCGAAGCCGCCGATCCGCAAGCTCGCGAAGGACCTCGACGTCGACCTCCTCGAGGTGCAGGCCACCGGCCTCGCCGGCGAGGTCACCCGCGACGACGTCATCCGCCACGCCTCCCAGGCCAGCGTCTTCCGCAACATCCAGACCCCCGCCTGGGGCGACGACCGCGAGGAGCGCATCCCCGTGCGCGGCGTCCGCAAGGCGATCGCCGCCGCGATGTCGACGAGCGCGTTCACCGCGCCCCACGTCAGCGTCTTCGTCGACGTCGACGCGACCCGCACCATGGAGTTCGTCAAGCGCCTCAAGAACTCGCCCGACTTCGCCGGCGTCAAGGTCTCGCCGCTGCTCATCATGGCCAAGGCCATCATCTGGGCCGTCCGCCGCAACCCCACCGTCAACTCCGCCTGGACCGACACCGAGATCGTCGTCCGCCACTACGTCAACCTCGGCATCGCTGCGGCCACCCCGCGCGGACTGCTCGTCCCCAACGTCAAGGACGCCCAGTCGATGAGCCTCCTCGAACTGGCCCAGGCCCTCGAGAAGCTCACCCTCGACGCCCGCGACGGCAAGACCACCGCCGCCGACATGCAGAACGGCACCATCACCATCACCAACATCGGCGTCTTCGGGATGGACACGGGCACCCCGATCCTGAACCCCGGCGAAGTCGCGATCATCGCCCTCGGCACGATCAAGCAGAAGCCCTGGGTCGTCGACGGCGAGGTCCGCCCCCGCTTCGTCACCACGGTCGGCGGCTCCTTCGACCACCGCGTCGTCGACGGCGACGTCGTCAGCCGCTTCGTCGCCGACGTCGCCAGCGTGCTGGAGGAACCGGCGCTGCTCTTGGATTGAGCGGGCGGTGCTCGATCGAGCGGATTCCTCCTTCGTCGTCATCCGCTCCGCGGTCGGCTGTACGAGGTGGGGGCGTGTCGTGGAGCGGGGAGAGCGGGGGAACGGGGCAGCGGTCAGCGGGGGGAGACGGCGAAGGAGTGCAGGGCGAGGGCGTCGCTCAGGCGGGCGGCGACGCGGGCGCCGCGGACGCTGGTGCCCTGGGGGTCCAGCGGCGGGCTGACGACGGCGGCGCCGAGGCGACCGGGAGCGGAGAGGACGAGGGCGCCCGAGACGCTCGACTTGGCGGGGACGCCGACCGCGCGCATCCAGCGGCCCGAGCCGTCGTAGACACCGCACGTCGCCATGACCGCGACCACGTCGCGCGCGACCGACGCCGGCACGACCCGCTCGCCGGTCCCCGGGTGCACGCCGCCGAACGCGAGGGTCGCGCCCATCGCGGCCAGGTCGCGGACGTCGACCAGCACGGCGCACGCCCGGGCGTACGCGGAGACGGCGTCGTCGGCGCTGCGGTGCAGGGTGCCCTCCGCGCGCATCAGGTGCGCGAGGGCGTGGTTCCGGTCGCCGAGGAGGTGCTCGTCGGCGGCGACGCTCTCGTCGACGGAGAGCGGGCGGCCGGCGAAGGCGGAGAGGCCGCGGAGGATCCGCTCGCTCCGGCCGTCGGCGTCGCCCCCGTCGACAAGGGCGGCGGTCAGCAGCGCTCCCGCGTTGACCATCGGGTTCGGCGGACGCCCGGTGCCGCTCTCGAGCTTGAGGGCGTCGAAGGCCTCGCCGGTGGGCTCGATGCCGACGCGGTCGAGCGCGTCACCGCCGGTGTCGAGGAGCGCGAGCGCGAACAGGAACGGCTTCACGGCCGACTGGATGCTGAACCGCTCCTCCGCGTCGGCGCTCGCGCGGACGGACCCGTCGGGCAGGACGAGCGCGATCGCGCAGAGACCCGGGTCGGCGTCCGCGAGCGCGGGGATGCTGTCGTCGACCTCGCCCCCGTCGTCCGGCAGCACCTCCCGGCGCAGCGCCTCGAGGTCGAAGGCCAGGGGATCGGGGAGGGGGCTCATCCGTCCACTCTGTCAGGGCGGGGAGCCCGTCGCGTCCCGGGCCTCAGACGAGCCCGAACTCCGCGTCCAGCGCGTCCAGCTCCGCGGCGAACGACGCGCGCAGACTCTCCTTCTCATCGGCGGGCAGCCAGGAGGCCTCCGCTCCGGTGAGCGCCATCGCGCGCAGCTGTGCGGCGGTCGCACCGATCGGGCCGGCGGCGAGGCGGTACTCGTCGGCGAGCGTGGTCGGGAACACCCCGGGATCGTCGGAGCAGGGCACGACCCGCAATCCCGCGTCGAGCATCGCCCGGATGGACGCGCGCCGCCAGGGCCGCCAGGAGCGGCGCGAGGTCGTCGAGGCGACGGTGAACACGACGCCCTGCTCGCGGACGCGCTCGACGACGGCGGGGTCCTCGAGGACGAAGTAGCCGTGGTCGATCCGGTCGCAGCCCAGCAGATCGAGGCAGGTCGTCGTGTTGGCCGCGGTCGGGGCGTGCTCGGAGGAGTGGGCGGTCCGGCCCAGGCCGGCCTCCCCGGCGAGGCGGTAGGCGTCGGCGAAGCGCTCGGGCGGACCCGCCGTCTCGAGGTTGTCGAGCCCGATCCCCGCCACGTACTCGTGGGGGTGGCGGACGACCTCGCGGACCAGCTCGAGCGCCTCCTCCCCGCTGTGGCCCGCGGCCTGAGCCGGGACGGTTCGCGACGGGGCCCGCGGGACCGCGCGGCTCCGGGAGGCCGGACGCGGTCCCGCGGGTCGGACGCCGCTATGCCATGAGCGCGACCGCCGTCCACGAGACGGGCGGGAGGGTCAGCGTCAGCACGCCGTCCTCGAGCGTCGCCGGGGCCTCGCGCAGGCGCACGCGGTTCTGGTCGTCACGCGTGTTCTTCGCGTAGGGGTCCTCGTCGAACAGGGCCAGCGCCTCCGCGATGCTCGACACTCCGAGGCCGCTGACGTCGACGGTGACCTCGATCGGCTCCGTCTGCGACCGGTTCACCAGGAAGACGGCCGCGCGGCCCTCGTCGACGGTGGCGACGGAGTCGATGAGCGGAGCGTCGCCGTGACGGGCGGTCGAGTAGGTCCCCACGTCGATCCGGGGGCGCAGCACCGAGCCGGAGGCCAGGCGTGCAGTGGTCGAGAACGGGAAGAACGTGGTCTGGCGCCACGCGGCTCCGCCCGGCTCGGTCATGATCGGCGCGATCACGTTGACGAGCTGCGCGAGGGAGGCGGAGGTGACCCGGTCGGAGTTCTTCAGCAGCGTGATCATCAGGTTGCCGAGGACGACGGCGTCGGCGACGGAGTAGACGTCCTCGAGCAGGCGCGGGGCGTAGGCCCACTCGCGGGTGCTCTGGTCGCCCTCGGCGTCGGCCTTCTCCTTCGCCTGCCACTCCTCGAGGTACCAGACGTTCCACTCGTCGAAGGAGAGCTTGATGTCCTTCGTCTTCTTGAGCTTGAACTTCACGTGGTCCACGGTCGCCGCGACGGTGGCGATGAAGTACTCCATGTCGAGGGAGGAGGCGAGGAAGGAGCCGAGGTCTCCGTCGTACTCCTGGTAGTAGGCGTGGCACGAGACGTACTCGACGTCGTCGTACGCGTGCTCGAGGACCACGCGCTCCCACTCGCCGAAGGTCGGCATCGACGAGCTCGACGAGCCGCAGACGACCAGCTCGAGCGAGGGGTCGGCGATCTTGAGGGCCTTGGCGGTGCGGGAGGCGAGCTTGCCGTAGTCGTCGGCGCTCATGTGGCCGACCTGCCAGGGACCGTCCATCTCGTTCCCGAGGCACCACATGCGGATGTCGTAGGGCTCGGTCCCGCCGTTGGCGATGCGCTGGTCGGCGAGAGCGGTGCCGGCCGGTCCGTTGGCGTACTCGAGGACGTCGAGCGCCTCGAGGACGCCGCGGGTGCCGAGGTTGACGGCGTACATGATCTCGCTGCCGGTCAGCTCCGCCCACTTCGCGAAGTCGTCCAGCCCGACCTCGTTGGTCTCGAGCGAGTGCCAGGCCAGGTCGCGGCGGCGGGGGCGCTCGGAGCGCGGGCCGACGCCGTCCTCCCAGCGGTAGCCCGAGACGAAGTTGCCGCCGGGGTAGCGGATCGTCGTGGTGCCCAGCTCCTTGACCAGCTCGACCACGTCGAGGCGGAAGCCGTCCTCGTTCGAGGCGGGGTGGCCGGGCTCGTAGATGCCGTCGTACACGCAGCGGCCGAGGTGCTCGACGAACGAGCCGAAGAGGCGCGGAGTGACGGGGGCGACGACCGCGGCGGGGTCGAGGCTGATGCGCGCGGTGGCGGCGGTGGCGTCGGTCATGAGGGCCTTTCGGGCTTCGGGCTCCCGCAGCGGGCTCGGCGGCGAGCGGTCTTTCTAACGTTGTACACGATGGTCCGCCCCGGCTCGGCCGCTGTCAAGAGCGGCACGGGGCCCACCCGCCTCGCTGCGTGCCGCTGCCGAGGTCGGCCGACCTCCTCGCGCGTCGGCCCTCCCCGCCGCCGCTCAGCGCACCTGTGCTCGACTGGGCGGGTGCCCTCCTCCGATGCCGTCACCGACGCCTGCTCCGAGCTCGCCGACCGCGCCGACGCCCTCGCGGCATCGCATCCCCGCCCGCGCGCGTTCCTCGCGGCCGTCGCGAAGGACGTCGCCGGCATCCGCAGCGCCCCGCTCGGCGCCCTCGACCTGGCGCACGGCGGCCGCAACCGGGTCCGGGGGAAGGGCTTCCGCCGCCCCTACGACGACGGCACCCGCGGCCAGGCCCGCCACTTCGCCGGCGTCGCGGGCGCCACGCTGTACCTCGGCGGCCCGCTCGCGCACCTGTTCCTCCGGACCGTCGGCGGCGACGTCCGCGGCTCGGCCGACGACCGGCTGACGACGCGGGCCGTGGAGTGGAGTCGGCTCCTCCGCCGCGGCGAGCTGGCCGTCGAGGACGCGGGAGCGTGGATCCGCCGCGAGATCTGCGGCAGCGGGACCTGCGCCTAGGCCCCGGCCGACGCCCGGCCGACCGGCGGGTCCTCCGCGATCGGACGGCCCGCGGTCGACTCCCGGGCGACCACGGTGAACGCCGCCTCGTGGAGCGTCCCCGGGCCGGTGCGGGTGCCCTCGATCCGGGCCTGCAGCACCTCGACCGCGGTCCGCGCGATCTCGTCGCGCCCCGAGTCCACACTGGAGAGGCTGGGGGAGGAGTAGCCCGCCTCGTCGATGTCGTCGAAGCCGATCACCGCCACCTCCTCGGGCACGCGGACCCCCGCCTCCTGGAGCGCGCGGACCGCGCCGAGTGCGAGGGTGTCGTTGAGTGCGAACACGGCGTCGAAGTCGAGCCCGGAGGCGAGCACGCGGCGCATCGCCTCGGCGCCGCCGGAGCGCCGCCACGGGCCCGAGACGCCGATCATCCGCTCGTCGTAGGCGATGCCGGCCTCGGCGAGCGCGGCGCGGTAGCCCTCGAGGCGGAGCGACGCCGAGCTGACGGCGGCGTCGGGGTGCGTCCCGAGCGCCACGATCCGGCGCCTTCCGGAGGCGAGCAGGTGCGCGGTGGCAGCGTGCGCCGCCGCCGTGTTCTGCATGGTGACGTGGTCGACCAGCCCGGTGAAGATCCGCTCGCCGAGCAGCACCAGGGGGAAGCCGACCGCGAGCGCGTCCTCGTCGGCGAGGCCCAGCGGGCTGAAGAGCAGCCCGTCGGTGAGCTGCCGGCGCTCGCTCGCCAGCACGCTCCGCTCGCGCTCGGGGTCGCCGCCGGTCTGCTCGATCAGCACCGTCAGCCCGCGCTCGTCGGCGGCGCGCATCACGCTGTCGGCGAGCTCGGCGAAGTAGGGGAGGCTCAGCTCCGGCAGGGCGAGGCCTATCACGCCTGTACGGCCGCGGCGCAGGCTCCGCGCGGAGAGGTTGGGGCGGTAGCCCAGCTGCGCGATGGCCGCCTGCACCCGGGAGCGGGTGGCCGGGCGCACGTGCGGATAGTCGTTGATCACGTTCGAGACGGTCTTGATCGAGACGTCGGCGGCGCGGGCGACGTCGTGCAGCGTGACGGCCACGGTCCTCCCTCCGCTCGGCCCTCACGCTACCCCGGGGCTCCGCTCCGGCCTGTCGCGGATCGACGCCGGGGCGGCGTGCGGGCGGGGCGCGCCGCCGGAGCAGGACGCGCCCCACGGCCGATCAGGTGTACCAGCTGGGCTCGGGGACGGTGTCGAGCAGGGCGAAGACGCCGACCTCGCGGCGCTTGTAGGGCAGCGGATCGTGCAGGGAGTGGGTGCGGAGGTTCCGCCAGTAGAGGTCGAGTCCGACCGAGCTGGCGGAGGCGCGGGCGCCGGTCAGCTCGAAGACGCGGGTCGCCGTCGCGAGGCCGTCCTCCACGATCCGCGCCTTGGCCGCGGCGATCCGCACGGCGATCTCGCCGCGGCGCCGAGGCGTCAGCTCCTCGCGCGGAGCGTGCAGCGCGGCCGAGAGCGCGGCCCCCGTCGCGTCGATCAGCGCCTCGTCGGCCCAGAGCCGGGACTGCAGGTCGCCGTATCCCTCGAGCACGTACCACTCGTCGCCGGCGCGCTCCTTGTCGTCGCCGCCGTACGGCCAGGCCCGGGTGCGCTCGCGGGTGTACTGCGCCGCGCGCTCGAGCGCTCCCTGCGCGATGCCGAGGTAGAACTCGGCGAAGACCTGCTGGATGACGGGCACGTTGAGGGTGTTGTAGACGAGCGGACGGTAGACCTTGTCGACGAAGCCGGCCGCCGCCGCCCACGGCACGCGGACGCCGCGGATCTCGACGGAGCCGGACTCGGTGAGCCGCTGGCCGAGGCTGTCCCAGTCGCGGCCGAAGACGATCCCCTCCTGATCGGTGGGGACGATCGCGAAGAGGTGGGTGTCCGTCCCCTCGAGCACCCCCTCGAGCACGGTCAGGTCGCTGACCACGCCGCCGGTCGAGAACGACTTGCGGCCGGTGAAGACCAGCTCGTCGCCCTCCTCCCGCACGGTGAGGTCGGAGTCGCGCGGGTTCACCGCGCCTCCGTAGAGGAGGTCCCCCTCGGTCGCGAGCTGCTCGACCGCGATGATCTGCTCAGGGGTCCCCACGAGGCGGGCCGCCCAGGCCCAGAGGTAGTGGTAGCCGAGCAGCTGGCCGATCGAGCCGTCGCCGCGCGCGACGGTGCGGACGACGCGGAGGGCGGTGGTCCACTCCTGGGCACCGCCGCCGTGCTCGGCGGGCCCGAGCAGCGTGACGAGGCCGGCCGCCTTGAGCAGGGCGACCTCGGCGAAGGGGGCGGCGCCGGCGCGGTCGCGCTCGAGGGCGTCGGTCGCGAGCACGGCGGCGACCTCCTCGGCGCGGACGAGCCAGGCGTCAGGGGAGTCGGGCCGGGGTGCGGCCGACCAGTGCTCGGCGGCGGCGCCGATCGTCGTCGCGGCGTCGGCGCCGGCGGTCGTGGGTGCGGTGGTGGTCACGGTGTCCTCGTCTCGTCGGGGGCGGTGTGCAGCGACTGTGCCAGGGGCGAGGTGTCCGGAGCGAGGCGCGTGTCGCCCCGTGTCCGCGTGTGTCCGTGGATGACCGGCGGGCGCCTCTGCACGATTTTGACAATCGTTATCAATAGCCGTTAGCGTGGGGGCACCCGCCCGGCCCCTGACCCAGATCGGCTCACCGTGAAGACCCGCCTCCTCGCCCTCACCGCCCTCCTCGGCGGCACCGCGCTCGCCCTGAGCGGCTGCTCCGGAGCGGGCAGCGCCTCCGACAGCTCCTCCGCCGCCGCCGCGGGCGGGCCCGTGAAGGTCGTCGCGTCGACGAACGTCTACGGCGACCTCGTCTCGAGCATCGGCGGCGACCTGGTCGAGGTGACCAGCATCATCGACAGCCCGGACAAGGACCCGCACGAGTACGAGGCCACCGCCCGCGACCAGCTCGCGGTGTCCGGCGCGACCCTCGTGATCGAGAACGGCGGCGGCTACGACCACTTCCTCGACACCATGATCAGCGCGGCCGGCACCGAGGCCCCCGTCATCACGGCCACCGTGATCGCCGGCCTGGAGGACGTCCACGACCACGCGGAGGAGGAGTCGGAGGGCGGGCACGAGCACGCGGAGTTCAACGAGCACGTCTGGTACGACCTCTCGGTGATGAAGGAGGTCGCGGGGCGGATCGGCGACGAGCTCGCCGCGCTCGACCCCGACAACGCCTCCGCCTACTCCGCCAATCTCGCCACCCTCGACGAGGGGCTCGACGCCCTGATCGCCCGCGAGGGCGAGCTGAAGGGCACGCTCTCCGGCCGCTCCATCGCGATCACCGAGCCCGTCCCGCTGTACATGACCGATGCGCTCGGCCTGACCGACGCGACTCCCGAGGCCTTCAGCGAGGCGGTCGAGGAGGGCACCGACGTCCCCGCGACCACGCTCCAGGAGACGCTGGCGCTGTTCTCCGGCGAGGCCGTGGACGCGCTGATCTACAACGAGCAGACCGAGGGCGCGCAGACGGACGCGGTGCTCGACGCCGCGAAGGCCGCCGGGATCCCGGCCGTCCCCGTCACCGAGACGCTGCCCGAGGGCGACGACTACACCGGCTGGATGACCGCCAACCTCGACGCGATCGAGGGAGCCCTCTCCCAGTGAGCCACGACTCCCCGACCAGGCCCGTCTCCCCGGAGGCGGGCCCTTCGGCGTCCGTGCTGCGGCTGCGCGGCGCCGGCCTCCGCTTCGGCGACCGCGAGCTGTGGAGCGGCGTCGACCTCGACGTGCGCGCCGGCGAGTTCGTCGCGGTGCTCGGCGCGAACGGCTCCGGCAAGACGAGCCTCCTGCGCGCGGTGCTCGGCCAGCAGCAGCTGAGCGCGGGGGAGCTGCAGGTGCTCGGCGAGCCCGTGCACCGCGGCAACCGGCGCATCGGCTACATCCCGCAGCAGAAGCTCGCCGACGAGGGCACTCCGCTGCGCGCCCGCGATCTGCTCGGGCTCGGGATCGACGGCCACCGGTTCGGCCTGCCCCTGCCCTCCCGCTCCCGGCGCGCAGCCGTCGACGCGCTGCTCGAGGCCGTCGGCGCCACCGCCTTCGCCGACGCCCCCATCGGCAGCCTGTCCGGCGGCGAGCAGCAGCGCGTCCGCGTCGGCCAGGCGCTCGCGGGCGACCCGGCGCTCCTGCTCTGCGACGAGCCGCTGATCGCGCTCGACCTCGCCCACCAGCGGGCGGTCAGCGAGCTGATCGACCGGCACCGCCGCGAGCGGAACCTCGGCGTCCTCTTCGTCACGCACGACGTGAATCCGGTGCTCGGCATGGTGGACCGCGTGCTCTACCTCGCCGGCGGCCGGTTCCGGATCGGCACCCCCGACGAGGTCCTGCGCTCGGAGGTGCTCAGCGAGCTCTACGATGCACCCGTCGACGTGATCCGCGCCCGGGGCCGGGTCATCGTGGTCGGCGCACCCGACCACTCGCACGTGCACGAGCACGAGGAGGGGCAGTCGTGACGGACGTCTGGTCGCAGATCTTCGACTTCTCGGACTACGGAGCGCTGCTGTCGCTCCTGATGAACTCGGTGATCGCCGGCGCGGTCCTCGGAGTGGTCGGCGGGCTCATCGGCGTCTTCGTGATGTCGCGCGACATGGCCTTCGCGGTCCACGGCATCAGCGAGCTCTCGTTCGCGGGGGCGTCCGCGGGGCTGCTGCTGGGCGTCGGCGTCGTCGAGGGATCGATCGTCGGCTCGCTGATCGCGGCGGTCCTGATCGGCGTGCTCGGCTCGCGCGCCCGCGACCGCAACTCGATCATCGCGGTTCTGATGCCGTTCGGACTCGGCATCGGCATCCTCTGCCTGGCCCTCTACCCGGGCCGCAGCGCGAACAAGTTCGGCCTGCTCACGGGTCAGATCGTCGCGGTCGACGACCCGCAGCTCGGGTGGCTGATCGGCATCTCGGTGGTCGTCCTCGTCGGTCTCGCGCTGATCTGGCGCCCCCTCACCTTCGCGAGCGTCGACGCCGACGTGGCGGCCGCGCGCGGCATCCCCACCCGGGCGCTCTCGATCGCGTTCATGCTCCTGCTCGGCCTCGCGGTCGCCGTCTCGGTGCAGATCGTCGGCTCGCTGCTCGTGCTCGCGATCCTGGTGACGCCGGCGGCCGCGGCGCTGCGCCTCTCCGCCTCGCCGGTGGTCGTGCCGCTGCTGAGCGTGCTCTTCGCCGTCGGCGCGCTGGTGGGCGGCATCCTGCTCGCGCTGGGTGGATCGATCCCGATCAGCCCCTACGTGACGACGATCTCGTTCGCGATCTACGCGGTCTGCCGGATCATCGGCAGCAAGGGCGTCCGGCGCTCCCGGCTGGCCGTCGGCGGGGGGCGGTAGCGTGGCCCGGGTCGTGCGGAGTGGAGGTGGTCCAGTGGTCAAGCGCAACACGTGGCAGCGCGAGGCGGTGCGCGAGGCCCTCGGGCGTCGCGAGGACTTCGTCAGCGCCCAGGGCCTGCACAGTGCGCTGCACGCCTCCGGCTCGCCGATCGGGCTCGCGACGGTCTACCGCGCGCTCTCGGACCTGGCCGTGGAGGGCGAGGCCGACTCGCTGCAGTCGCCCGAGGGCGAGAGCCTCTACCGCGCCTGCACGCCGGGGACGCACCACCACCACCTGATCTGCCGCCGCTGCGGGCTGACGGTCGAGATCGCGGCCGACGAGGTCGAGGAGTGGGCGCGCTCGGTCGCGTCGCAGAACGGATTCACGGACGCGCACCACGTCGTGGACGTCTTCGGGCTCTGCGCGGCCTGCACCACGGAACTCGCCGAGGCCTGACGCCGGTCGGGCCGGGAGCCCGTCCGCGGGCGCCCCTCGATCCTGGTCCGGCTCAGGCCGGAAGGAACACGCCGATCGACCGGTCCTTCACCACGGAGCCGGCGGGCAGCACCCGCCCGCTCATCGCGAGGTAGACGCCCGGCGGCAGCAGCTGCACGGCGGCCACCGCGGTGCCGAGGTTGAACGCGGCGTCGCTGTCGAGCATCCGTGCGGGCTGCATCGCGCCGGTGAGGACGACCACCCGATCTTGGACGACGCCGAGGGCCTCGGCCGTCGCGGTCATCGTGTCGGTGCCGTGGGTGAGGACGATCCGGTCCTCCTCGGCGGCGAGCACCCGCTCGCGGATGAGGGCCCGATCGGCGTCGTCGAGCTCGAGGCTGTCCTTGGCGAGGACCTCCTCGACGCGGAACTCGAGCGTGGTGAGCACCGGGGCGAGCAGGCGCGGCACCATCGGGGCGCCGATCTCGAGCTCGCCGGCGAGCGAGTACTCCTTGTCGACGGTGCCACCGGTGGTGAGGACGAGGATGCGGTCAGTCACGCGATCAGACTAGGCGCCGCCTCCGACACCGGCACGTTCGTGCGCAGTGGCCGCGCCACGGCGGCGGCGGCGGCCCGCATCGGGAACGATGGGGCGCATGACATCCTCCTCCCCGTCCCTCCTCCGCACCGGCGCCAAGGTGCTCCTCGGCTCCGCCCTCCTCTTCGCGGGGGTGAGCCACCTCACCCGCAAGCGGGAGGAGTTCCAGGCGCAGGTGCCCGAGTGGGTGCCGCTGGACAAGGACGCGGTCGTGCTCGCCTCGGGCGTGGTCGAGATCGGGCTCGGCGCCTCGCTGGTGCTCGCGCGCCGCCGGGCGCCGCTGGTCGGGGCCGCGGCCGCCGCCTTCTTCACCGCGATCTTCCCGGGCAACGTCTCGCAGTGGGTGACGCGGACGAGCGCCTTCGGCCTCGACACCGACCGCAAGCGCGCCGTGCGCCTCGCGTTCCAGCCGCTGCTGGTGGCGTGGGCGCTCTGGTCGACCCGTCGTCCGCGGGGCTGATCCCACTCGGCTGATGCCGCTCGGTGGGCGGCACGGCGCCGGCCGCGAGCGCGTGCCGCCCGCCTCGGAGGATCCTCCTCAGCCGCCGCCCTGCTGCGCCTCGGCCAGCAGCGGCGCGAGCAGCTCCTCGATCCGGCGCCGCGCCCCCTCGGCGTCACCCGCGGCGATCGCCTCGACCAGCTCGGCGTGCTGGCGGGCGTGCACGTCCTCCTCGCCGACGACGTCCTCCTCCAGCACCGACTCGAACATGCCGGTGAGGCCGTCGTAGAGCTCGACGAACAGGTCGTTGTGGGTCGCGACGACGACGGCCCGGTGCAGCGCGGTGTCCGCGGCGATCCGCTCGGCGAGCTCCGGCGCCTCCCACGAGCGGGCCCGGCGGGCCAGCAGGGCGCGGAGGGCGGCGACGTCCTCCCCGGTGCGGCGCTCGGCCGCCAGCGCGGCCGTCGCCCCGTCGATCGCGAACCGCAGCTCGAGGCCCTCCCGGCGGGCGGCGCTCGGGATGCGGCGGCGCAGCGACTCGGCGAGCTGCGAGCGCGCGGTGACGAACGTGCCGCGCCCCTGCTCCCGCCGCACGAGGCCCGCCTGCACGAGGGCCTGGACGGCCTCGCGGACGGAGTTGCGTCCGGCGCCGGTCCAGCGGGCGAGCTCGGCCTCCACCGGGATCCGCTCGCCGACGGCCCAGCGGCCGGAGCGGATCTCCTCGTGGAACAGCGCCGTGACGTGGTCGATCACGCTCTCGCGCTGGAACGGCGCCGCGGGGCTAGACTCGCCAGGATTCATCCCATCATCCTATCTCTCGGGGACTCCATGACCGCAGCACCGACGCTCCGCGCCACCGCCCTCCTGGCCCTCGCCGCCATCGCGATCACCGCGCTGAACCTCCGCACCGCCGTCACCGGCTTCAGCCCGCTGCTCGACACGATCGGCGCCGATCTCGGCTTCGGGCCCTCGCTCTACGGGGCGCTGGGGACGATCGTCACCGCCTCCTTCGCCGTCTTCGGCTTCGTCGCCGCGGCCGTCTCGCGCCGGATCGGCCTGGAGCGCACGCTCGCGATCGCGACGCTGGTGACCACGCTGGGCATCGCCCTCCGCGCGCTGAGCCCGAACCCGGTCGCTCTGGTGCTCTCGACCGTCGTCGCCTTCGCGGGCGTGGGCACCACGAACGTGCTCATCGTGCCGATCGTGAAGCGGTACTTCGCCGAGCGGATCAAGACGGTCAGCTCGCTCTACCTGGCGCTGCTGCAGGTGGGCCAGTTCGTCGCTCCGCTGGTCGCGGTGCCGCTGGCCTCGACGGCGGGGTGGCGCTGGGCGATCGGGATCTGGGCCGTGATGACGGCCGCGGCCTGCCTGCTCTGGGCGGCGCTCGCGGCCCGCGGAGGAGGCGGGGCGGCTCCGGCCGCCGCCGGCGGCCGCGTGGACGGGGCGTGGCGCACGCCGCTGCTCTGGGCGATGGTGCTGATGCTCGGGATGACCGGTCTGCACACCTACGGGATCATCACCTGGCTGCCGACGATCCTCGTCGACGCGGGCGCGGATCCGGCGCAGGGCGGGGCGCTGCTGGCGCTGTTCTCGGTGTTCGGCCTCGCCGCCGCGTTCGTGGTGCCGCCGCTGACGCTGGGCATGCGCAACCCGGTCGTGGTCGTGGTGGTGTGCTGCGCGCTGCTCGCGGTCGGCTACGCCGGCCTCGTCGTCGCTCCGCTGGAGGGAGCCGTGGCGTGGGTGGTCTGCCTCGGGCTCGGCGTCAGCACGTTCCCGATGACGCTGACGCTCGTGAACGCGCGGACGCGGACGACCACCGGCTCCTCGACCCTCTCCGGCGCCACGCAGGGGCTCGGCTACGGGCTCGCCTGCCTCGGTCCGCTGCTGATCGGCGTGCTCTACGAGGCGCAGGGGGACTGGGGCGGCGCGTACGCGCTGCTGTTCGCCGGAGTGGCGGTGCTGCTGGTCAGCGGGATCGTCGCGTGCCGTCCGCGGTTCCTCGAGGACGAGGCGGCGCTCCGCCGGGCCTGAGCGGTGGCGCTCAGCGCGACGCGGCCGGAGCGAGCGCGGAGACGATCCGCGCCAGCCCGAAGCGCCAGGCGCTCTCCACATCGCCGCCGAGGGTGAAGGCGCCGGTGATCTCCATCCCGATGAACCCCGTCGCCCAGGCGGTCAGCATGCGCGCCGCCTCGAGGGCGTCCTCCTCGCCCGCCAGCTGCGCGGCGAGGTCCAGGAGGCGGGCGCTCGCCGCGTCGCGGTACTCCTGGGCGGCGACGGGCATGCCGGGAGCGGGGGCCGTCACGAGGAGGAACGCGGCCGGCCGGTCTCTGGCCGGAGCTCCTGGCCGAGCTGCGCGCGATGGGCCGCACCCTCGACGACGAGCGCGGCGTCGTGCTGACCCACGGCGACTCCGACCACGTGGGCTTCGCCGAGCGCCTGCGCCGCGATCACGGCGTGCCGGTCCACGTGCACGCCGCCGACGCCGAGCGGGCGAAGGGCGGGGCGAAGCCGAGGACCGCGACACCGCGGCTGCGCGTCCTGCCGCTCCTCGGCTTCGCGGCCTACGCGCTGCGGAAGGGCATCGCGACGGTCCCGCCGCTCACCGAGGTCGTCGAGGTGCACGACGGGCAGACGCTCGACCTGCCGGGCGCTCCCCGCGTGATCGCGCTCCCGGGCCACTCCCCGGGGAGCATCGCCGTGCACGTGCCGCTGGCCGACGCGGTCTTCGTCGGCGACGGGCTGACCACCCGCCACGTGCTCACCGGCCGCACGGGTCCGCAGCCCGCGCCGTTCACCGACGAGCCGGAGCAGGCGCTCGCGTCGCTCCGGGTGCTCCTGCCCACCGGGGCGCGCTGGGTGGTCCCGGGACACGGGGCGCCGTGGAGCGGCGGGATCGAGGCGGCGGTCCGGCTGGTCGAGAGCGCCTGAGGCGCGGAGCCGTTCAGGAGGCGGGGACGAGCTTCCAGCGGTCGGCGAGGATCTCGAGGCCCTTGTCGAAGGTCGCCGACCACGCCGTGACGTCGTGGGCGCTGTCCGGCACCTCGAGGTAGGTGGCGCTCATGCCGGCGGCGACGGCCGCGGCGTAGACGGTCTTCGCCCCGGGGAGGAACGAGGTGTCCTCGGCGCCGACTCCGAAGATCGCGACGGTGCCGGTGTAGGGGGCGTTCGCCGCGAGGACGTTCACCGGCTTCGCGGCCTCGTAGGCGGCCTGGTCGCCGCCGAACCCCTGCGCGACCGTCGCCGCCTCGCTGCCGAGGGTCGGCGCGAGCTCGCCCGAGGCGTCGACGATGTTGCCGAAGAGCGACGGGTGGCCGGCGCCGAGCTGGATCGAGCAGGTCCCGCCCTGCGAGAGGCCGCCGATCGCCCAGTGCTGCGCGTCGCCGAGCACCGGCAGGTTGGCGCGGATCCAGTTCGGGACGTCGACGGTGAGGTAGGTGGCCGACTTCCCGAGCGGCGAGTCGACGCACATCGGGTTCCTGTCCGGATCGCCCAGCTGGTCGGGCGACACGACGATCGGCGCGAGGCCGGCGTGCGCGGCGGCGTAGGCGTCGAGGGTCTGCTGGAACTTCTCGGTCGAGAGCGGATCGGAGGGCGACCCCGGCTGCCCCGAGAGCATGATCATCACCGGCAGCAGCGGCGGGGTCGCGGTGAGGGCCGCGGGCGGGAGGTAGACCACGGCGTCGCGGGCCGGGAAGCCCGACGCGGTGGCGGGGATGGCGACCGTCGAGACCGAGCCGACGGCGGGCATCCCGGCCGGGGCCGTCCAGGTCGCGAGGTCCGAGTGCGGTCCGTCCGCGGCGGCGACCGGCACGGAGGAGTCGGAGTACGCGCTGATCCCGAGCGCGCTGCGCACCGTGGGGTACTGGCCGAAGTCGATGTTGACGGTCATCGCGGCCGCCACGACGACGAGCACTCCGGCCGCGAGCGACGCGAGCACCCCGCGCGCGCGCCGGCGGGCGATCGCGTGTCCGAGGACGACCAGGGCGACGCCCAGCCCGCCGATCCCCAGGCCGATCGCGACCCGGGTGACCGGCGTGAAGTCGACGCCGAACGGGCCGTCGGGCCCGTCGACGAGGGCGGCCAGGGCGGCGCCGCCGATCAGGCCCAGGAGGAGGACCGCGACGGCGATCCCGCCGCGCCGGGAGCGCCCGCGGCGGGGAGCGCGGACGTGGGCGGCGAGCAGGAGGAGGAGCGCTCCGATCGCGAGCACGTAGACGGCGACGACGAGGGGGCCGGAGACGAGGCTCAGGTCGAGGAGAGAGGTCATGCGTCGATCCGGTCTGTGGGTGCTCGGGCGGGCGTCAGTCTGGCGGCGGTCTCTGGAGGAGAGCCGGGAGCTGTCGGGAGCGATTCTCCTCCCCGGGCGCGGATCCACCGAGCTCTCCACCGATCGGGCGCAACCCCGCGCGCCGCGCCGCCGCTCCCGCCTAGCGTGGGACTCCCGACGCACACCGCGCCCTCACGAAGGAGCCCGCACCATGACGCAGCACCCCCGCCTCGAGACCTCCTCCCGCGAGGCCCGCGCATGAGCCGCGGAGTCGCCGTCGTCACGGGCGGCACGGCCGGGCTCGGACGCGCCACGGTCCGCGAGCTCGCCTCCCGCGGCTGGGACGTCGCCGTGCTGGCGCGCGGCGAGGACGGACTGGCGGCCACGGTCGCCGAGATCGAGCAGAAGGGCCGGCGCGGGCTGGGCATCCCGACCGACGTGGCCGACCGCGAGGCCGTCGAGTCGGCGGCCGACCGGGTCGAGGCCGAGCTCGGCCCGATCGAGCTGTGGGTCAACGACGCGATGGTCGGCGTCTTCGGCGAGTTCCTCTCGACCGAGCCCGCCGACTTCGAGCGCGCCGTGGGCGTCAACTTCTTCGGCTTCGTCAACGGCACCCGCGCAGCCCTCTCCCGGATGACCCCGCGCGACCGCGGGCACGTCATCCAGGTCGGCTCCGCCCTCGCGCACCGGGGCATCCCGCTTCAGGCCGCGTACTGCGCCTCCAAGTTCGGCGCCCGAGGCTTCAGCGAGGCCGTCACCGCGGAGCTGCTGCACGCGAAGAGCCGCGTGCGCCTGTCCGAGGTCGACATGCCGGCGCTCAACACCATCCAGTTCAACTGGGTGAAGTCGCAGCTGCCGCACCACCCGCAGCCCGTGCCGCCGATCTACGAGCCCGAGGTGGGCGCGATCGCGATCGCCGACGTGGCCGACAAGCCGCGCCGCCGCACCTGGGTCGGCGAGCCGACCGCGGGCACCATCCTCGGCGACCGCTTCGCCGGGCGCTTCATGGACTGGTACCTCGCCCGCAGCGCCTTCGACGGTCAGCAGGCCCCCGACAAGACGGAGCCGATGCTGCCGAACAACGTCTACGAGCCGGTCCCCGGCGATCACGGCGCCCGCGGCCTCTTCAGCGACCGCGCGCACACCATGACGCCCCAGATCTGGATGATCCGCCACCGCGCCCTGAGCTACGCGGGGGCCGCCGCGGCCCTCGCCGCCGGCGCCGCGGGCGTCGTCTCGGCCCTGCGGAGGAAGTGACCGTGGTCGACGCCGTCGTCATCGGGGCGGGGCCCAACGGCCTCGCCGCCGCGGTCACGCTCGCGCGGGCCGGGCTCTCGGTCACCGTGCTCGAGCGCAACGAGACGATCGGCGGCGGCGCGCGCACGGCGGAGCTGACGCTGCCCGGCTTCCACCACGACGTCTGCTCGGCGGTGCACCCGATGGCGCTCGCGTCCGGCTTCTTCCGCGCCTTCGGGCTCGACCGGCGCATCGAGCTGGTCGTCCCCGAGATCTCGTACGCGCATCCTCTCGACGGCGGCCGCGCGGGCATCGCCTACCGCGACCTCGACCGCACGGTCGAGGCGCTGGGGCGCGACGGAGCGGCGTGGCGCGCCCTGATGGGACCTCTCTCCGAGCGGGCCGACCGCGTCGCGGGCTTCACCAACGACGCGCTGCTGCGGATCCCGACGGACCCGAGCGTGCTGATCCGCTTCGGACTGCGGGTGCTCGAGCAGGGCACCCCGGTGTGGAATCTGCGCTTCCGCGAGGACGTCGCCCCGGCGATGTTCTCCGGGGTCGCCGCGCACTCGATCCGCCCGATGCCGAGCCCGTCGACGGCCGCGGCCGCCCTGGCGCTCGGCGCCTACGCCCACGCGCGCGGCTGGCCGGTGCCGATCGGAGGCAGCCAGTCGATCGTCGACGCGCTCGCCGACGACCTCCGGGCGCACGGCGGCACCATCGAGACCGGCGTCGAGGTGACCTCGCTCTCCGAGCTGCCCCCGGCCCGCGCCGTGCTCGTCGACGGCACGCCGACGGCGCTGCTCGCGATGGCGGGGGACCGGCTGCCCCCGGCGTACGCCGCGGCCCTCCAGCGCTTCCGCTACGGCAACGGCGTGGCCAAGGTCGACTTCGCCCTCGACGGGCCGGTGCCGTGGACGAACCCGGAGCTCGCCGGCGCAGGCACGTTGCACGTGGGAGGCAGCCGCGCCGAGATCGCGGCCGCCGAGCGCGACGTGAAGCGCGGCCGGCACAGCCGCAGCCCCTACGTGCTGGTGGCGCAGCCCTCGATCGTCGATCCGACCCGGGCGCCCGAGGGCAAGCACGTCCTCTGGGCGTACACGCACGTCCCCCGGTACTCGCCCGCCGACCAGCAGGAGGCGATCACCGCCCAGATCGAGCGCTTCGCCCCCGGGTTCCGCGACCGCGTGATCGGCGCCTCCTCGATGACCGCCCGCGACATGCAGGCCTACAACCCGAACTACCTGGGCGGCGACATCGCCGCCGGCGCCGCGAGCGTCGCGCAGCTGCTCTCGCGCCCGGTCCCCACGACCGACCCGTGGCGGACGCCCGCGAAGGGGCTCTACCTCTGCTCCTCGTCCACCCCGCCCGGGCCGGGCGTGCACGGCATGGCCGGCTGGCACGCCGCCCGCAGCGCGCTGCGGCACGAGTTCGGGGTGCGCGAGTCGCCCGACCTGTCGCCGGAGGCGCGCCCGGCCTGAGCCGCCGCTGTTGCGCTGCGCCCGTCGCCGCCCCCGGCCTGCCAGGCTGAGGGACGGCGCCGCCACGCGCCCCACCACCACTCGAAGGAGCCCGCGATGTCCCGCACCACCCGCGTCGTCCACTGCCCGCCCGAGTCCGTCTTCGCGGTGCTCGCCTCCGGCTGGCTGTTCCCGAGCTGGGTCGTCGGCGCGTCGCGGATGCGGAAGGTCGACGCCGACTTCCCGCACGTGGGCTCGCAGCTGCACCACTCCTTCGGCCTCTGGCCGCTCGTGATCGACGACCGCACCACGGTCCTCGAGTGGGACCCGCCGCGCCGGATGGTCATCCAGGCCGCCGGCTGGCCGCTCGGCGAGGCCCGGGTGCGCGTCGAGGTCGAGCCGCACGCGCGCGGCGCGAAGGTGCGGATGCACGAGGCGCCCGTGAAGGGCCCGGGCACGCTCGTCCCGAAGCCGCTGATGCACTCGTTCCTCTGGATCCGCAACCGCGAGGCCGTGCGCCGGCTCGCCCACATGGCAGAGGCGGGAGCCGCGGGCCGCACGCTCGCGCCCGCCTCGCTCCCCTCGCCCGCCGACCGCGCCGGGATCGACCGGCCGAAGCACGTCTGGGCGCGCCTGACCGGAGCGATCGGGTCGATCGCGGTCGGAACGCTCGTGGTCCGCGGCGTCCTCGCGGCCGTGCGGCGCGCCCGGAGCTGACGGGCCCGGACCCGACGGCGCCCGGAGTCGGCGGCGCCCCGGAGACGACGGCGCCCGGGTCGGACGCCGCTCGGCTCGGACGCCGCCCGGGTCAGACGATCCGCTCGACCAGCCGCACGTGCTGCACCGCGACGCGCTTCGGCTCGCCCGCGAAGGCGGCGTCGCGCTCGGGCGAGGCCAGGTACGCCCGCTCGACCTCGGCGAACGTGTCGGCGTCGCCGGCCGTGCTGACCGCCCAGACGAACTCGTTCACCTCGCGGTCGGCGTAGGCGAACTCGATCCGGAAGCCGTGGGCCTCGCGCGCCGGCACGATCCGCTCGGGGAACCAGGCGAGGAAGTCGTCCATCACCCCGTCCATCAGCTCGTAGCGTCGGAGTTGGATCGTCCTGGTCTCGGCTGCAGCGCTCATGCTGCGACGGTACCCGCCCGGCGGCCGCGCCGTCGCCGCGCTACGCTCGCCGCCGACAGCCCCACGCCGAGGAGGACAGCACGGACCCCCGCCACCGCTCCCTCGCGCTGCTCGTCGCCGGCTGCTTCTTCATGGAGAACCTCGACGCCACGATCGTGACGACCGCCGCGCCCGCGATCGCCGCCGACCTGGGCGTCGACTCCGCCGCGGTCTCGATCACCGTCACCGCGTTCCTCCTCACCGTCGCCGTCCTCATTCCGGCCTCGGGCTGGCTCAGCGAGCGCTTCGGCGTGCGCCGCGTCTTCACCACCGCGATCGCCGTCTTCACCCTCGCCTCCCTGCTCTGCGCGCTCAGCCCCACGCTGCCGCTTCTGGTCGGCGCCCGGGTCCTGCAGGGCGTCGGCGGCGCGCTGATGGTGCCGGTCGGCCGGCTCGCGGTGCTGCGGGCGACTCCGCGGGAGGGGATCATCCACGCCATCGCGATCCTGGTCTGGCCGGGACTGGTCGCCCCCGTGATCGCGCCGTTCCTCGGCGGGCTGCTCACCACCGTCGCCTCCTGGCACTGGATCTTCCTGATCAACCTGCCCCTCGGGGTCGTCGCGTTCGCGATCGCGCGCCGGATCGTCCCCGCCACCTCCGAGAGCGCGCCGACCCCGCTCGACGTCACGGGGCTGGTGCTCGTCGCGGTCGGGCTCGGCGCGCTGGTCGGAGCGGCGGGGCTCCTCACCGGCTCCGAGCTGGACGGGCGGGCGGTGGCGCCGCTGCTCGTCGGCGCGGTCGTGACGGCGCTCGCCGTGCGGCACCTGCGCCGCGCCGAGCATCCGCTCGTGCGGCTCGACGCCTTCCGCTTCCGCACCTTCCGGGTCGCCAACGCGAGCGGATCGCTCTACCGGGCGACCGTGAACGCGGTGCCGTTCCTGCTCCCGCTGCTGTTCCAGGACGCGTTCGGCTGGAGCCCGGTGCAGGCCGGCTCCGTGGTGCTGGCGCTCTTCGTCGGCAACCTGGCGATCAAGCCGGCCACGACTCCTCTGCTGCGGCGCCTCGGCTTCCGCGGGGTGCTGGTCGCGGCGAGCGCGGTGGGGGCGGCGTGCATGGCGGCGATGGCGTTCCTCGAGCCGGCGACTCCGGTGGCGCTCGTGGTGGCGCTGCTGGTGCTGAGCGGAGTGGCCCGCTCGGCGGGCTTCACGGCCTACAACACCGTCACGTTCGCCGAGGTCCCGCAGGAGGGGATGTCGGGCGCGAACACCCTCAACGCCACCACGCAGCAGATCGCGGCCGGCCTCGGAGTCGCGGTGGGCGCGGTGGCGCTCGCCGTCGGCACCGCGATCGGGCCCGGCCTCGTCCCCTACCGCGTCGCCTTCCTCGCCCTCGCGGTGCTGACCCTCGTGCCGCTCGCCGCCGCCGCCCGGCTCCCGCGCGACTCCGGGAGCGCCCTCACCGCCTGACCCGCGCGGGCGTCAGGCGAGGCCGAGCGCGATGCCGTCGAGGATGTCGTGCGCGGTCGAGTGGACCCGGTCGACGCCCGGCGACGCCTCGTGGACCGCGCGGAGGACCTCGCCCCAGACCAGCGCGCCGGCCGCCAGCACGTCCTCGCGCCCCGGGCGCACCCAGGGGAGGGCCGCCGTCCCCTCCGGAGACAGCGCGGCGAGCTCGTCGCAGGCGGCGAGGACGTCGGAGAGGGGGAGGGACGTCTCGAGCGCGGCGTGGTCGGTGCTGCGGAGGACGTGCGCGGTGATCGTGAGCACGGTCGCGGCGACGCCGACGACGCTCCGGGCCTGCGAGAGGTCGACGGAGGAGGCGGCCAGCGCGGCGGCCACGTCCGCCCGCATCGCCGCGCGCTCGCCCTCCGTCGGTGCGGCGGCCCGGCGGTGGCGCTCGGTCAGGCGGACGCTGCCGACGTCCATCGAGTGCGCCTGCTCCGGCTCCGCTCCGCCGAGCACGAGCTCGGTCGAGCCGCCGCCGAGGTCGACGACCAGCACGGGCCGGGCGGAGTCGACGGCCGAGACCGCGCCGCGGAAGGAGAGCCGCGCCTCCTCCTCGCCGGAGATCGTCTCCGGGGTGACGCCGAGGATCCGCTCGACGGCGGCGAGGAAGTCCTCGCGGTCGGCCGCGTCGCGGGTGGCCGAGGTGGCGACGAAGCGGAGGCGCTCGGCGCCGGCCTCCTGCGCGGCGGCCGCGTACTCGCGGGTGACGGCGAGGGTCCGCTCGAGCGCGGCCGGATCGAAGCGGCCGGTGCGGTCGACCCCGCGGCCCAGCCGCACGAGCTCGGTGCGGCGCTGGACGTCCCGGAGGCGGCCGCCCTCCACGTCGGCGATCAGCAGGCGGAGGGAGTTGGTGCCGCAGTCGAGCGCCGCGACGCGCGTGGGGGAGGACATCCGCCCATTCTGCCCGCGCGGCCCGGGCCGGAGGCGGGCGATAGCCTGGGGGAGAGACGAAGGAGCCGCCCGTGCACGAACACCACGTCCGCGTCCACCGCAGCGACGAGGAGCTCCCGCGACACGGGCAGCTCGCCCACGCGATCGCCGAGGTCGCCGCCGATCCGGTCGAGATCGACGACGAGGTCGCCGAGATGGTGGTCAACCGGGTCATCGACAACGCCGCCGTCGCCACCGCGTCGCTCCTGCGCCGCCCGGTCGTCGCCGCCCGCGCGCAGGCTCTCGCGCACCCCGCCTCCATCGGCGGCCAGGGCTCGGTCGTCCTCGGCGTCGACCCGGCCCGCCGGGTCTCGCCCGAGTGGGCGGCCTGGGCCAACGGGGTCGCCGTGCGCGAGCTCGACTACCACGACACGTTCCTGGCGGCCGAGTACTCGCACCCGGGCGACAACATCCCTCCGCTGATCGCCGTCGCCCAGCACGCGGGCATCGGCGGGGCGCAGCTCGTCCGCGGCATCGTCACCGGATACGAGGTCCAGGTCGACCTGGTGCGCGCGATCAGCCTGCACCGGCACAAGATCGACCACGTCGCGCATCTCGGCCCCTCGGCCGCGGCCGGGATCGGCACGCTGCTCGGCCTCGACGTCGCGACGATCGAGCAGGCCGTCGCGCAGGCCCTGCACACGACGACCGCCACGCGGCAGTCGCGCAAGGGCGAGATCTCGAGCTGGAAGGCGTACGCGCCGGCCTTCGCGGGGAAGATGGCGATCGAGGCGGTCGACCGGGCGATGCGCGGTGAGACCAGCCCGTCGCCGATCTACGAGGGCGAGGACGGCGTCATCGCCTGGATGCTCGACGGCGCCGACGCGAGCTACGACGTCCCGCTGCCCGACCGCGGCGAGGCCAAGCGCGCGATCCTCGACACGTACACGAAGGAGCACTCGGCCGAGTACCAGGCGCAGGCGCTGATCGACCTCGCCCGCCGCCTGCACCGCACGCACCCCGAGGCCGCCGATCCCGAGCGCGTCGAGCGGATCGTCCTGCACACCTCGCACCACACGCACTTCGTGATCGGCTCGGGCGCGAACGACCCGCAGAAGTACGACCCGGCCGCGTCCCGCGAGACGCTGGACCACTCCGTGCCGTACATCTTCACGGTGGCGCTGCAGGACGGCGCCTGGCACCACGTGCACAGCTACGCCCCCGAGCGGGCCGCCCGCGCCGACACGATCGCGCTCTGGCACCGGGTCACGACGCAGGAGGACGCGGAGTGGACGCGCCGCTACCACTCCACCGATCCGGGCGAGAAGGCGTTCGGCGCCCGCGTCGAGATCCTGATGACGGACGGCACGACGATCGTCGACGAGATCGCGGTGGCGGACGCGCACCCGCTGGGCGCGCACCCGTTCAGCCGAGAGCAGTACGTGTCGAAGTTCCGCACGCTCGCCGCCGACGTGCTCGAGGAGTCCGAGATCGAGCGCTTCCTCGACCTCGCGCAGCGCCTGCCCGAGCTGACCCCGGAGGAGGTCGGCCGCCTCAGCGTGATCGCCGCCCCCGGCGTCCTCGCCTCGATCGAGCCCCCGCGCGGCCTGTTCTGATCCCTCCGCGGGAGCGTCGTCCGCACGCACGGTGACGCGCGCACGGACGGCCTCCCGCGGCGGGGAGCGCCGTCGTCAGGCGGTCTGCTCGGCGACCCAGTCCTGGATCTCGGCGATGAAGCGCCGGCGCGAGAAGACCCGGGTGCGAGCCCGGAAGGAGTCGACGTCGAGCGCGAGCGCACGGCGCAGCAGGTCGCTCCAGTCGGGATCGCCCTCGAGGTCGGCGATGACGCCCCCGCCGGCGAGGGACACGCTCTCGCGCACTCCGCCGATGTCGGTCCCGATGACCGGCGTCCCGCACGCCATCGCCTCGACGGGCATGATCCCGAAGTCCTCGACGGCGGGGAAGACGTACACGAGCGCCTGCGCGTAGAGCGCGCGGATCAGCTGGTCGGAGGGCGAGATGACGAAGGTCACGTCGGCCCGGATCTCCTCGGCGTAGGCGCGGAGCCGCGCCTCCCAGGGGCCGTGCCCGGCGATGACGACCGGGAGCCCGGTGCGGGCTCCGGCGTCCATGACCTTCTCGAGGCGCTTGTAGGGGACGAACCGCGAGGCGCCCAGGATGAACGGCCGCGCGAGCGAGTCGAGGAGGCGCAGCTCGTCGTCGTCGAGCGGGGAGCGCCAGTCGGTGATCGTCGAGAGCAGCTCGGTGTTCACGGGCGGGTAGATGACCCGCGACGGCTGGTGCCACGCGTCGCGCACCCGCTGCCCGGTGAAGAGGCTGTTCACGGCGATGGAGGAGGCCTCGGCGGCGCGGAGGCGGTCGATCGGCTTGAGGAGCAGGCTCGCGGTGCGGGCGGCGAGGCTGCTGCCGCGGCCGTCGCGGTCGGGCTCCCAGATGTAGCGGGCCGGGGTGTGCGCGTAGACGAGCTTGCGGGTCGGTCCGCTGGTGCGGACGTGGTGGGCGAAGAGGTGCGAGCTGACCAGCACCCACTCGCGGGAGGCGCCGACCGGGAGCCGCCACGTGGGCAGCATCGCCGGCAGGGCGAGGACCTTGTGGCGGCGCAGCGGCGTGCGCGCCAGCCAGGACTCCGAGACGGGCCTGCCGACGACCTCGGCGCAGTCGCTCCAGAGGACGCGGACGTCGGCGTCGGCGAAGGCCTCGGTCATCGCCTCGAGCACGCGCTCGGCGCCTCCGCGACGCTCGACCCACTCGTGCACGATCAGGCCGGGACCGACCGGCGGGACGGATCGGGAACGGGTGGTCGCGTCGATGACGGCAGTGATGATGGGCCCCTTCCCCCGGGCGTGCGGTGAGGATCGGGCGGCCATCCGGAGACGGGAGCGGCTCCGAATGCTTATCCGTCGTCGGTGACCGATCAGCAGTGCAGTAGAAGCTAACCGGCTCGTGGAGAAGGAATCGAAAGGCGAGTACGAGTCGTCGCAGAACGACGGGGAAAGGAGAGTCCGATGATCCGGATAAGCCGCGAGTGGAATGGCGAGGATCGTCTGGAGTTCGTCGCGGAGGTGCTATTCCCTCGGAGATCACAACGATGGAGGAGAGTCGCGGAGAAGAAGAAGTCACTCTTTCAGTGACGCCGTGCCGGAAGGATCAGGAGACGCCGATGCGCTGCAGGGTCTGCCACCGCCACTGGTCGCGGACGCCCTCGCGGACGGTGCGCACCGCCCGCCAGCCCAGCTCCCGCTCGGCGCGTGCCGGGTCGGCCCAGCTCGCGGCGAGGTCGCCCGGCCGACGCTCCACGACCCGCCACCGGACCGTCTCCCCGCTCGCCCGCTCGACCTCGTCGATCAGCTCGAGGACGCTCGTCGGCGAGCCCGTGCCGAGGTTGTAGACGCGGTGCCCGGGCCGCGCGCGCTCGAGCGCCGCGACGTGCCCGGCCGCGAGATCGCAGACGTGGATGTAGTCGCGCAGCCCCGTGCCGTCGGGGGTCGGGTAGTCGTCGCCGAGGACGTCGACGCACCGGGAGGGGTCGCCCGCGGCCCGCGTCAGCACGGGCAGGAGGCTCCCCGGCGCCGTAGCCGGATCCTCGCCGATGCGCCCCGACGGGTGCGCGCCGATGGGATTGAAGTAGCGGAGGCTGACCGCGCGCAGGAGGGGATCGGCGCGCGCGGCGTCGCCGAGGATCTCCTCGATGACGCGCTTGGTCGCGCCGTAGGGGCTCGCCGCGCTCAGCCCGGCGGGGGAGTCCTCCCCGACCGGCATCGCGCCGCCCGGGCTGTAGACGGCCGCCGAGCTCGAGAACACGACGGTGCGGATCCCCGATTCCGCCGCGACCGAGAACGCCGCGGTGGCGAGCCCGACGTTGACCGTCCAGTACTCGAGGGGCCGCCGCACCGAGTCGCCGACCGACTTGAGCCCGGCGAGCAGGACCAGGGCGTCGACCGGTCCGTGGGCGGCGAGGAAGCGGGTCAGCGCGGCCGTGTCGCGCGCGTCGGCGATCAGGCGGGGGACCACTGAGCCGGTCAGCTCCTCCACCGCGTCGAGGGTCCGCTCGCTCGCGTGCGAGAGGTCGTCCACGACCAGCACCTCGTGGCCGCTCTCGAGGAGCGCGACGGCGGTGTGGCTCCCGATGTAGCCCGCTCCGCCCACCAGAAGGACTCGCATGCGGGGGAGCCTAGATCGGCTCCCGCACGGCGTCGGCGCCGCTGCCGGGCCCGCGGGTCCGTCGATCCGCGCCGCCGTCACCCGTGCGCGGGACGCCCTCTGCCGCGGTCGTAGCCCGCGATCGCCGCAGACTCGACGGCGAGCGCGACCAGCTTCTCGCCGACCGGGCGGGGCACCACTCCGAGCGCGGCGTCCGCGACTCCCGCGACCAGTGCCGTCCGCCGCTCGCTCCCGCCGCGGGCCAGGAGGCGCACGGCCGCGTCCCACGCGCCGGCCGCGGGCACCGCCTCCCGCACCTGCTCGGGGTGCAGCCGCTCGAAGGTGCGGCGGGCCGCCCCCGAGAGGAACGCGCGCCGGCTGCGGACCGCCGCCGAGACGGAGGCGCCGTGGTGCAGGGCCTCGGCGCCGGGCTCGATCCGCACCGGCACTCCCAGGCGGTGCAGCCGGTAGCCCCAGTCGACGTCCTCCCAGCCGTACTCGCGGTAGTCGGTGCTGTAGCCGCCGACCCGGTCGTACGTCGCCCGCGTCACCGAGACGTTGCCGCCCCAGTAGCGCCAGGAGGCGTCGGAACCCGCCGCGTAGGCGCCGCGGCGGAAGCGCTCGCCGGCGGGCCGGCCGTAGGCGCGGGAGTAGGCGGTGCCCGGGTCGACGTCGGGGCAGAGGCCGACGACGCCGGCGACCGCGTCCCGATGGGCCCCGACGTGCGCGGCGGCCCAGCCCGGGCCGGGCTCGAGGTCGTCGTCGCAGCGGATCAGCACGTCGCCCCGCGCGGCGTCGAAGCCGGCGGTGAGCGCGGCGGAGCGCCCCCGGTTCTCGGGGAGCACGACGCGGCGCACGGGCACGGGGGAGGCGTCGAGGGCGCGCTCGCTGGCATCGACGACGCCGTCGAGGACCACGACCACGTCGAGGTCGCGGTGGGTCTGAGCCGCGAGGGCGGCGAGGAGGCGGGGCAGGCGCGCCGCACCCGCGTAGCTGGGGACGACGACGCTCGCGACGCTCATCGGGACTCCTCGCCGCGCGGGCTGCTCTCGACCAGGAGCAGCTCCTCCAGCCCGCTCAGCACGCGCGCCAGGTCGTCGGCGATGGCGCCGGGATCGGTGGAGTGAAGGCGGGCGAGCCGGTCGGCCAGGCCGGAGAAGTCCTGCGGCTCGTCGTCGAGCGCCCGCCAGGTCGCGGCCACGCTCTCGCGCAGCGCGTAGGGGCTGCCCATCGGGGAGACGTCCAGCGGGAGCACCAGGATGCGCCCGTTCAGATCGACGGAGGCCGTGTCCGGGCGGCGCCGCCAGAGAAGGAGCCGGGGGTCCTCTGCCATCTTCTCCGCGTCCTCTCCGCTGATCGCCGCCACTGCGAGTAGAAATCCGCCAGCGCCTCTTATCGCGACGCCTCTCTCGCTATGTTTGCCGCCGACGCGCCAAGGGGTGTACGTCGAGCGACAGCACCGGAGGGCCGCCAATGTCGGAGTCTAATCCGCTCGCATCCAGCGATATCAGCGATAAGAGCGAGAAGAAGAGCGCGAATTCCGCGGGCGTCTTCGCACGGCGGACGGTCGTGGCCGGAGCGGTCTGGTCGGTGCCCGCGGTGATGCTGGCGCAGTCCGCCTCCGCCGTCTCGATCAGCTGCTTCCCGGTGGGCACGGTCTTCCAGGCGGTCGCCCGCGGACGCCTCCTCAGCGGCTTCCTCGGCGGCGTGAACCTCGACAATGTCGCCGGTGTCTCGGGCGTGACGGCGACTGCGCCGGCGTCGGGACCGAATCCGCCCGACCCGGTCGTCGTGACGGGCGGCGTCAACGCCACGGTACTGAACGGCATCGCCGTGAACGCGACCGGGCTGACCGGCACGCTCTCCTCCCTCCTCACGCTGGCGGCTCCCGCCGGCGTCGGCACCCTCAACCAGTACGCGGAGGCGAGCACCACCGGCACCGTCCGCGGAGCCTCCGGTGCGATCACCAATGCCGGCCAGCTGGCGCTGACCCCGACGTCGGGGAGCTACCCCGACTTCGGCACCGTCAACCTGCAGGCGATCCTCGCCGCCGTCGGCGGGCCTGGTCTGTCTGACCTCCTGACCAACGTTGCCGGGCTCACTCTGCAGATCGGCGCCGTCACCGGACGCGCAGCTCTTCAGTCGGCCTGCGTGCCCGGGTCGGACAACCTGCAGCGCGACTACCAGATCACCAGGCTGAACCTGGTGCTCACGTCGACGGCGCTGACAGCTCTCGTCACTCAAGTGACGACCGCCCTGACGACGATCGGCAATATCGGTCTTGTCACCGTCGACACCGCCGCCATCCTCGCGGGGAACCTGCCGGGTGGAGGTCAGCCGATCCAGGCGAGCCTCGGGACGACTCCGGCGACACTGACCATCGATCTCGCCTCCCTCCTCGGGCCGGCTCCCGGGCAGCCCGGGAACACGCAGTTCGGCTCCTACTCCGCCTTCCTCAACAACCTCCCGCCGAACTCGACGCTCCTCGTGGACAGCGGACTCGGCGTTCCGGCGGCGGCCCTGACCGCCTTCACGACGTCGCTGGTCACCGTGCTCACACAGCGGCTGCGCGAGAACATCAGGATCCTCGGGATCCCGCTGAACGGCGCTGGCGTGCTCGCCAGCGTCTTGACCCTGGTCCTGAACGTGCTGAACCCGCTGCTCGCGGCCCTGCCTGCTCTTGTCGGAGCCGTTGTCACCACCGCGATCACCCCGGTCTTCGCCGCCCTGCGGGACGTCATCCAGATCGACGTCAACGCGCAGAACCGCTCGACCAACCCGACCGGGCCCGCCGCCCTCGAGGCGCTCCCCGTCGGCCGCTACGACGTCGCGGCACTCTACATCCGCGCGGTGGGGCTCGTGAACCTGCTCGACCTGTTCATCGCCCGCGGCTCCGTCGGGCCGAACGTCCGCACGGGCTAGCCGCGCTCGGCGCCGTCAGGCGCCGCGGACCACGAGGCCGTGCTCGACCATCGCGTCGAGCACGGCCTCGACGTGCGCCCGGGGGTCGCCCGCGGGCGGGGCGCCGTGCTCGGCGACGACGGCCCCGGTCAGCGCGTCGACCGTCGCGGGCGTCCCGAGAGCACGCCACAGCACCGGGCCGATCCCGGTGAGCGTCTCGACCCGCTCGTCGAGGAGGCAGCTGACCACTCCGTCGCGCTCGACCCACTCGACGCCGGCGGCGCGCGCGAGCAGACCCGGGCCGGGCGCCGCCGCATCGGCCTCGGGCGCGTCGGCGACGACCGGCGACGCCTCCCCGAGGCGCTCCAGGAGCGGCAGCACCGTCTCCGCCTCGCGGTAGCGGAGCACCCGGGCCCCGCCGACGGAGTCGAGCAGCCCCGCGAGGTGGTGCAGCGCCGCGGGCAGCCGTGCGAAGTGGCTCAGCTCGGGCAGCAGCACCGAGAGCGCCTCGTCGAAGGCGATCGGCTCGAGCCGGGGCTCTGCCGGGCCGGACGGGTCGCGGGCGATCAGGAGCAGGGCGGCCAGGCGCAGCGGAGCGTCCGGCAGCGGCTGCAGGCCCATCGCGGCGGGGGAGCGGTGCCGCTTCCAGTCGCCGCCGTCGAGGAGGGCGACGGGCTTCCGGAACGGCAGCACCCGCCCGTCGCGGCGGACGGCGAGCGTCTCGTCGGTCACGTACCCGTACCGCCGAGCGGCGAGGCTCACGAGGGTCGACTTCCCGGCACCGGGCCGGCCGACGAACGCGACGACGCGGCCGTCGGTCAGGGCGACCGCGGAGGCGTGCACGCTGAGCAGCCGGCCCTCGCAGGCGTCGGCCGCCGCGAGGGTGAGCGCGGCGCCGATGTGCTCGGCGAGGGCGTCCTCGGTCGGCTGCGCGATCACTCCCGGCTCCCCGACCGGCTCGGTCAGCGACACCCGGTACTCGGAGCCCGGGCGATCGGCGTCGTCGTCCACGTCGTTCCACGACTCCTCCACCTCCGTCACGAAGCGGTCGGGGACGGTGTCGTCGAAGGTGAAGCGCACGCCGAGCCCGAAGGGGGCGCGGATCAGCCGGCGGGTCATGTCAGGTCCTGTCCGTCCGTCGGAGGTGGCCCCACGCGAGCGGAGCCGTGCGGGCGCCGCGGCGCAGCCGCCGCCACCAGCCGGCCGCCACGTCGATCCGGCGCGGGCCGATGGCGGGGTCGGCGGCACGCAGGGCGTGGGGGGCGGGGAAGACGGCGCGGGCGAGGAGCAGCGGCCGCTGCCGCCAGCCGGCCGCGCGCACGGCCTGCACCCACCCCGCGGAGGCGTGGGGCGAGCTCGCGTTGATCCGCCACGCCCGCAGCTCGGCCGCGGGCACCTCCCCGGCGCGCGCGCGGATGCCGAGCGCGTCGAGGAAGGGCTGCGCGGTCTGGACGGCGCCGAGCTCCTCCGCCGCCGCCCGGAGCGGAGCGTGCAGCTCCGCGCGGGCGGCCACCGCCTCGACGAGCAGGTCGTAGTCGGAGGGCCGCGTGAGGCGCGGGTCGGTGATCTGCCAGGCGTCGCGGAGCGCGTGCAGCGCCAGCACGAGCGCCGAGTCGGCGACGCTCGCGGTCGCGACCGGACGGCCGGCCAGCTCCACGATCCGGTGCCGGCTCCACAGCGCCTCGAAGGCGTCGCGCGGCGGCACGAGGAATCCCGGCCACCGCCAGTGCACGTCGATGTCGACCGGCCACGCGGCGTGCCGGTAGGAGCGCGAGTGCTTGGCCGCGAGCGTCGGTCCGTCCGGCCAGGGCCGCTCGGTCCAGCCGTCGGCGGCCAGGAGGGCCAGGATCCGGGGCAGGTCGTCGGGGGCGACCAGCAGGTCGACGTCGCCGGAGGCGCGGGGCGGCCGGAGCCGGTCGGCGGCGGCGGTCGGTCCCTTGAGCACGAGTGCGCGCAGGCCCGCCGCGTCGGCCCGCCGGTGGACGAACGCCGACACCAGCGGCACGGCCTCGTCGGCCCAGAGAACGCCCACGAGCTCCATCCGGTCAGTATTCCAGCGCTCCTGCGGCCCGCGGAGCCCTGCCGGGCCCGGTGGAGCCGGGCGCTCGTCTCGGTGAGGATGGGCGCGCGGGCCGCGTGGGCGCCGCGCGGAGGCGGCGGGGCGGCGGATGATCCACGGGGGAGCGGGCGGCGCCGGGCGGCCTCCGGTGGCGCTCGCGACCAACAACGGCGACATCGGCGGCGGCGAGGTGATGCTGCTGAGCATCGCGGAGGCGCTCGAGGCGCTCGAGGTCCCGGTCGTGGTCGTCGGCCCCTCGGAGCCGCGTGCGCTCGTCGTCGCCGCCCTCGCCGCCGGCCACCGGGTCGTCGAGCTCGAGGCCACGGGCAGACCCGCCTGGATGCGCGCGCTGCGGCGCTGGGACGCCTCCTCCCGCGAGGGCGTGCTGTGGTGCAACGGGCTGGTGCCGGCCGTCGCGACCGCAGGGCGTCCGCGGCGGATCGTGCATCTGCACCAGCGCCCGTCCGGCCTGCAGCGGCTGCTCGCGCCCGTGGCCCGCCGCGGCGCGCTGGCGACCCTCGTCCCCTCCCGCTACCTGGCGGGGGTCGTCCCCGGGTCGACCGTGCTGCCGAACTGGAGCCGCCGCGTCGACCTGCCGGAGGCGCGGCCGCGGGAGGACGGGACGACCGTCCTCGGCTTCCTCGGGCGTCCCTCGCTCGCGAAGGGGGTGCGGGTCCTCACCGAGGCGCTGGCGCTGCTGGAGGCCGGGGAACCGGGCGCGTATCGCCTGGTGCTGGCGGGCGAGCCCCGGTTCGTGGCGGAGCGGGAGCGTCGCGAGGTGGAGGCGGCCCTCGCTCCGGTCGCCGCTCTGGTGGACCGGCCGGGGTGGATCGAGCCCGGCGACCTCTTCTCGCGGATCGACCTCCTGGTGGTGCCGTCGGTGCAGCCGGAGTCGTTCGGCCTGGTCGTGACGGAGGCGATGTCGGCCGGCGTCCCCGTGGTGGTGAGCGATAGCGGTGCGCTCCCCGAGGTCGTCGGCCCGTCGATCGACGCCACGTTCCGAGCCGGGGATCCGCGGGCTCTGGCCGAGCTGATCAGAGCCCGGAAGAAGAGAGGACTATCGGAGTCGCGGGAGAGGGATCGTGCCCGCTGGAACGATTCCTACTCCCCGTCCTCCGGGAAGTCGGCTATCGACGGACTTCTGGCGCGGATGGCCCTCTCCGATGATTCCTGATCCTCCCGCCAGGAGACCGATCCGCTTTCCGGGGAATGCCGTGGGGAGCCTCTCCTCCTCCCTCGGGAAAGGACGACGATGACCCGCGAACCGGAAGTCCTCAGAGTGCTCGGACTGTTCCTCAAGCACTCGACACTGCGCCTGGCTCCGGGCGAGCCCTTCGCCCGCGGGAGGCTGCCGTACCGGGCCGACCTCCTCCGGGACGACTCGACGCGGCTCCTCGTCCCCGGTCACGCGTCTCGGCCCGCGCACGTGAAGCTCCGCGACGTCGTGGAGCACCGCACGGGGCTGAACGTGGACACGCAGCTGCGCGCGCTCCGGGCGGTCCGCTCGGCCGACGCGGTGCTCTGCGTGCTCGAGCCGGAGGCGGGCCTCCCCGCCCTGCTCCGGCGCGCGCGGCTCGGGCCGTACGGCCGCACGCCGCTCGTGGTCCTCTCCTGCTGGTGGGCGGAGGAGCTGCTCACCGGCTCGCCGGAGCGGCGCCGACAGGTGGTCCGGCTGCTCCAGGGCGTGGACCGGCTCGTCGTGCTCAGCGAGAACCAGCGCGAGGTCTTCGCCCGCCACGGCGTCGACGAGCGGCGGATCGCACCGGTGCTCTTCGGGGTCGACTCCGACTACTACCGGCCCGTTCCGCCGCGTCCGAAGCGGTTCGAGGTGCTCGCCGTCGGTGTCGACCGCGGGCGCGACTTCGACTCGCTGGTCGCCGCCGCCGAGCGCCTGCCGCACCGGCGGTTCGACATCGTGACCACTCCTGCGCGGCGGCCGTCCCGGGCGCTGCCGGCCAACGTCGTCCTGCACGACCCCGTCCCGGTCGATCGGCACCGCGACAACCTGCGCGACGCCGAGCTCGTCGTCGTCACCAGCCACGACCTCGCCTACCCGACGGGCCAGAGCGTCCTGCTGGAGGCCTCCGGCTGCGGGACCTGCACGGCGGTCACCGCGAGCGCCGCGATGACCGGCTACATCCGCGACGGCGAGACGTCCTTCGCGCTGCCCCTGCACGATCCAGCGGGGATCGCGGCGGTGCTGGAGGCGGTGCTGAGCGACGACGGGAAGCGGGCCGAGGTCGCCCGCGCGGGCCGGGAGCGGGTGCTGGCCGGGCTGAACGCGCGGCGCATGTGGGCGGGCGTCCGCGCGGTACTCCGCGACGCGGTCCGCGAGCGCGGCCGCGCCTGAGCGGCGGTCGGCCGGGGCCGCACCGGGCGACCTCCGCCCCACCGGGAAGGGCCCGCCGACCGGGACCTCCGCGCCCCGGATCCGTGGATCCGCGCCGGATCGGGTGGACGCGGGAGGCGCTACTCCGGCGGCAGAGCGCGGGCGCGGGCGGACTGCTCCGCGAGCAGAGCGAGACCCGCGCCGATCACGACGAACGAGATCGGGGCGAAGAACACCTCGCCCAGCTGCGTCGCGCACAGCAGCACCAGGATGCTCGCCGCGCCGACCGCGTGCCCCGGGCGGCTCCCGGCCCCGGCGGCCGTGGTCGCGAAGCCGGCCACGAGCACGGTGCCGACGACGCCGACGAGCAGCACGACGCCGCCCTCGGCCATCAGCGCCAGGTAGGAGTTGTGGAAGAACCAGTCGATCCCGTCGACCCGCGCGGTCGCCTCTCCGAGCCCGGAGCCGGTCCACGGCGAGAGCGCCACCGTGTCGACCGAGGCGTCGAGGATGCGGGCGCGCAGGGCGTCGGAGCCGGCCCGCTCCACCCCGTAGTCGCCGGCCGTCGCCAGGTTCCGCTCGGCCCAGAGGAACAGCAGGACGAGGCCGCCGCCGAGGAGCGCGCGGAAGAGCAGGCGCAGGTACGGCGCCGCGACGAGCCACACGAGCGCGCAGGCGTAGGCCGCCATCGACGTGCGGGAGTCGGTGGCGACGACCGCGGCGGCCCCGAGCGCGAGCACGCCGACCCGCAGCCACAGCCGCGAGCTGAGCGCCGAGACCAGCAGCGCCGCCGCTCCGTAGACGAGACCGGCCACGTTCTTGTCCTGCAGGTAGCCGGTCAGGGCGCCCTGGTAGCTGTCCGGGGCGAGTCCCGCGACGAACAGCACGGCGTTCAGCGACAGCGCCGCGGCGAGTCCTTTGAGCCCCGAGACCACGTCGATCCGCCCGCTCGCGAGGAAGCCCGCGGCGAGCATGACGAGCGCGATGTTCGCCGCCCGGCGCAGGGCGTCGAGGCCGTCGAAGGACGAGCCGGCGAGGACGAAGGCGAGCAGGGCGAGGCACAGCCACGGGTACCAGGCGGCCCGTCCGAGACGGCGGGTGGGCCGCCGGAAGAGGCTGACGAGGACCAGGGCGGCCAGCGCCGTCTGGGCCAGCGGGACGCTCCCCGGGAGGAAGGGGGTGGGGAGCCGGTAGACCAGGAGGCCCATCAGGACGGCATCGAGTATCCGAGCGGAATGTGCTATCGGAAAGGCCTCGTGAACGAGCGGGGAACGCCTCTCGACGACGATCTCTCCCCCTGGCGCGGACATGTCGTCATCCTCGCAGAAAGGGCCTCCCGAGGGGTCGGGGACCGCCTAGGGAAAGGCGCTCCGCATTGCTAGCGTGACCGACACCTCAGCATCGTCGTGCGGCGCATGCGCGGCACGCAGAAAGGTGCGCAGTGACTGTCGTCGATCTCATCGCATTCATCCGGCGGAACTGGCGGACCCTCGTGGGCGCCGTGCTCGTCGGAGCTCTGGCGATGGCCGCCTTCTCGTTCCTCACTCCGAAGGTCTACGAGTCGAGCTCGGCCGGATTCGTGATCGCCGCGAGCGACGGCAGCTCGGCCGATGCGATCAGCGGGTCGCAGACCGCAGTGACCCGGGCCAACGCCTACCTTCCGCTGATCTCGAGCAGCGCCGTCTCCGAGCGGATCGAGGCCGACCCGGAGGCGAACCCCGGCGGGGAGGCCCTGAGCGGCCGCCTCACCGCGAGGGTCGCTCCGGGCAGCACCCTGATCGAGGTCACCGCCGAGGCCGGGACCGCGCAGAACGCCGCAGCACTGGCCAACGGGGCGCTCGCGGCGCTGGCGGCCGTCATCACCGACATCGAGACGCAGTCCACCGCGGACCGCACACCGCAGATCACCGTCGTCCCGCTCGAGAACGCGGAGCCGCCCGCCGCTCCGACGAGCCCCGACTGGGTGCGGAACATCCTGCTCGGCGCCCTGGGCGGGCTCGTTCTCGGCTTCGGTCTCGCCTTCCTCCGCCGGGCCCTCGACATCCGCGTGCGGACCGTCGACGACCTCACCGAGCTCTTCGGCGTCGGCGTCCTCGGCCGCATCCCCAAGGCCGGACGCCCGGGCCGGACCGGCGGCCGCCGCGGCACCGACGCGCTCACCGCGGAGGCGTTCCGCTCGCTCCGGACGGGCCTGCGCTTCTCCAGCGTCGACGAGGAGACGCGCAGCGTCGTGATCACCAGCGCCAACCAGGCCGAGGGCAAGTCCACGATCGCCGCCGGACTGGCCCGCGTCACCGCGGAGTCCGGGCAGCGCACCCTCCTGGTCGACGCGGACCTCCGCCGGCCCTCCGTGGCGCGGATGCTGGACATCGACGGCGCCATCGGCCTCAGCGAGGTCCTCAGCCACCAGATCCCTGTGGACGACGCGATCCGCCCCACCGGTACCGCGGGCCTCTACGCCCTCCCGGCCGGGCACATCCCGCCGAACCCGTCCGAGATGCTCGGCTCCGAGGCGATGCGCGCCCTGGTCGCGCGCCTCTCGAAGGACTACTTCGTCATCATCGACGCGCCGCCCGTGCTGCCCGTCACCGACGCCTCCATCGTCGCGACCGTCGTCGACGGCGTCGTCTTCGTCGTCGCCTCGAACCAGACGCGCCGGCCCGAGGTCGTCGCCGCCCGGCGGATCGTCCAGCAGGTCCGCGCCCGCGTGCTCGGCACCGTGCTCAACATGGTCACCGCCCGCGACGGCGACACCGGGTACTACTACTACGACCGCAAGAACGCGTACTACGCGGAGCCGCAGCCGGCGACGGGGCGCAAGCGCGCGGCGGCGGCACCGCGCCGGTCCGAGCTCGCCCCGGTGGAGTCGCGGGCCCTGCCTCCGCAGACGTCCCGCCGGGCGGCTCGATGAGCGGGCGCCTGCTCCTGCTCTGCCATGCGAACGTGGCCCGGTCGCCCTCGGCCGAGCTGATCGCGGCGCGCCTGCTCGGCGCGGGCTCCGACTGGCGGGTCGAGAGCGCGGGAACGCACGCGGAGGCCGGCCGCGGGCTCGACCCCGAGCTCAGCGATGCGCTGCGGGCCCGCGGGCTCTCCACGGCCGGGCACCGCGCGCGCCAGGCCGACAGCCGGATGCTCGCCGGCACCGACCCCGTGCTCGTGTTCGAGGCGGGCCAGCGGGAGTGGGTCACCCGCCACTTCCCGGCCGCCGCGCGCCGCACCACCACGGTCCGCCGGGCGGCCCGGCTGGCGGGAGCCGCCCCCGGCGTCCCGCTCCTGCGGCTGCTCGCCGACGACACCGCCCCCTACGGCGCCGAGGACGACTTCGCCGACCCGTTCGGGCGCGGACCGGACGTCGCCGCGGCGGCCGTCGAGGACATCGACGCCCTGCTCCGGGTGATCCTCCCCGCTCTCGGCGCTCTGCCCGTCGGCGCGGAGCCCCCGGCCGCCACCGTCCGGAGCACCCGCCGCTCGCTCCGCCGGGACCGCGCCGCCGAGACGGTCGCGAGGTGACCGCCGAGGGGGTGAGCGTCGTGATCCCGCACTACGGCGACCCCGCGCCCGCGCTCGCCCTCGTCGAGCGGCTCCGCAGCCAGGAGTCGCCCTCCGCCCTCGAGATCGTCGTCGTCGACGACGCCTCCCCTATCCCGTTCCCGGCCGGGACCGACGGAGTGGAGGTCGTGCGGCGCGAGCGGAACGGCGGCTTCGGCGCAGCGGTGAACACGGGCGCCGCCCGGGCGCGCCACCCGCTGCTCCTGGTGCTCAACAGCGACCTCGTCGTCGGACCCTCCTTCCTCCGCGACCTGCTCGAGGCGGGACGGCCGTGGCTGCCCGCGGTCGTCGCTCCGGACCTCGTCGACGCGGGCGGGGAGCGGCAGTGGGTCGGCCGGCGCTTCCCGCGGCTGCGCCACTACGTCGTGGAGTGGCTCACTCCGCTCGCGCGCTGGCGCCCGCGGCTGCACGCCGCCGTCGGCCACGACACCCGGTGCGCCCCGGGCGCGACGGTGCCGGTGGACTGGGTGGTGGGCGCCGTGATGCTGCTGCCGGTGGCCGAGTTCCGCGCGGTCGGCGGGTTCGACGAGTCCTTCCACATGAACTGCGAGGAGGTCGACCTCCAGCGCCGGCTGCGCGAGCGCGGCGTGCCCTCGGTCTTCGCCGGCTCCGTCGTCGCCGAGCACACGGGAGGCGGCTCCTCCGACCCCGCGCGCCGGCTGATCTGGCTGGTCGCCTCGCGCCTGCGCTACGCCCGCAAGTGGGGCGGGCGCCCCGCCGCCCTCGCCGCGGCCCTGCGCGCCGCCTCCGCCGTGAACCTCGCCGCCAACGCGGTGCGTGCCGCCGCCGGCAGCGACGTGCGCCCGCTGGCCGTCCTCCGGCGCGAGCTCCGGCTCGTCGCCGCCGCCGAGGCGGCGTCCCGGTGAGCGGGCCCGTGCTCGTGGTGAGCCCGGTCTTCCACGGCTACTGGGAGGCGCTCGAATCGGCGCTGGCCCACCTGGGCGACGACGTGGTCGTCCACCGCTACGACGCCGCGACCGGGCTGGGCCACGTGCGCGACGCACTCGGCCACCGGCTCCCCGGGGGCCGGCTCCGGCGCTCGTCGATGCGCGCCGAGACCGACCGCGCGATCGCGGCGCTGCGGGCCGTCCGGCCCCGGGCCGTCCTCGTGGTGAAGGGCGACTCCCTCGGCGACGCCTGGTGGGAGGAGATCGGCCGCGCCGGCGTCCCCGTGGTGCTCTGGCTCTACGACGAGCTCCGCAACATGGGGCACCCCGTCGACCGTCTGCGCTCCCTCGCCGGGGAGGCGGTGTCGATCGTCAGCTACTCCGTCGCCGACGTCGCCGAGCTCGTCCGCGCGGGGGTTCCGGCCGGGCACCTGCCCGACGCCTTCGACTCCCTCCTCTCCTTCCGCCCCCGCCCCTCCTCCGCGGTGACCTTCGTCGGCGCCCGCTACCCCGAGCGCGAGCGCGTGCTGCGGGAGCTCGCGGCCGGCGGGGTCGCGGTCGAGGCGTACGGGCGGCAGTGGTCGCGCCATCCCTGGGACGTGGCGCGCACCGGCCGCTGGCGCTCGGCCGGCGTCCCCGCCCGCCGCGACGTCCCGCGGGCGGGCTACTACGGAGTGATGGCCGGCTCGACCGCGACCCTGGCGCTGCACGGCGCGGGCCACGGCGGGCTCTCGATGCGCGCCTTCGAGGCCCCGGGCGTCGGGGCGCTGACCCTGATCGACCGCCCCGAGGTGGCGGAGTTCTACGAGGTGGGCAGCGAGGTGCTCGTCTTCGAGGAGCGGGACCAGCTCGTCGAGCACGTGCGGCGGGCGGGCGCGGACCCCTCGTGGGCGCGGCGCATCCGCGAGGCGGGCGCGCGCCGCACCGGCGCCGAGCACACCTTCGTGCACCGGATGCGGGAGGTGAGGGCCCTGTGGCGCTGACGCACCCGACCGACCTGGAGGCCTGGCGCCGCTGGCAGCGCGGCCGCGACCCGCTGCGCACCGCCCGGGCGGCGCTGCGGGGCTCCGAGCCGACCCGCCTGGTGCTGCACGTGCGCGGCGACCGGCCCGCGGTCCTGCTCGCGGTGGAGGCGTCGACGGCGAGCGCCCTCGCCTCGACCGCGGCCTCGCTCGCTCCTCTCGGCGGGGCTCCCGCGGCGGTCCTCGCTCCCTCCGGAGCCGGCGACGCGCTGTCCGGGCTGCTGCCGGGCCGCTGGAGGGCGCACCCGGTCGACCCGGAGGCGGACCCGCCCGCCGAGCTGCGGGGCCTCCGCGCCGTGATCGCCACCGGCCACTTCCTCGCGGCGGGAGCGGCCGCCCACCGCTGGTCCGGAATCCTCGGCGCCCGCTTCCTGGTCGTGCAGCACGGCCTGCTCACCCCCTCCGCCCCGCCGCTCCCGCCCGGAGCGACGCTGCTGGCGTTCTCGGAGGAGGACGCGGCCTTCTGGACCTCCGGCCGCAGCGACGTGGAGACCGAGGTCGTCGGCAGCCAGCTGCTCTGGACCGCGTCGCGCCGCCCGCGCCCCGAGCGGCTCGAGGAGCGGCCCCTGTTCCTCGGCCAGCTGCACGGCGCGGAGCTGCCCCGGCGGACGGCCGCGGCCACCGCCTCCCGCTTCTGCCGCGAGGCGGGCGCCGACTACCGCCCCCACCCCGCCGAGGTCGACCGCCGCTCGCGCTGGCAGCACGCGCGGTGGGAGCGCCGCGGCATCCGGGTGCTCCGCGGCGGCGACCTCGCCGCGCAGGCCCGGCCGGTCGCCTCGATCTTCTCGACCGGGGTCCTCGAGGCCGCGGCCGCCGGGATCCCCGCGTGGGTCGTCTGCGAGGACCCGCCCGCCTGGGTGCTCGAGTTCTGGAGCCGGTACCGGCTCGCGCGCTGGGGCGGGGAGACGCCGACCGCGGCTCCGCCCGTCCCGTCCGTCGAGCCGGCCGTCGCCGTCGCCCGCCGGGCACTCGCCATCGCCGAAGGAGGCACCCCGTGACCGTTCTCTGCGTCATCCCCGTGCGCGGGGGCTCGAAGGGCGTCCCGCGCAAGAACGCCCGCCCCGTCGCGGGCCGCCCGCTGGTGGTCTGGAGCATCGAGCAGGCGCTCGCCGCCGGTCTCGACGTGCTCGTGTCGACCGACGACCCCGAGCTGGCCGCGATCGCGGAGGGGGCGGGAGCGGACGTGCCGTTCCTCCGGCCCGCCGAGCTGGCGCGCGACGAGACGGCGACCGAGCCCGTCGTGCTCCACGCGATCGAGCACCGGGCCGCGCTGGGGCGCCGCCCGGACGCGGTGATGCTCCTCCAGGCGACCTCGCCGATCCGGCTCCCGGGCACCCTCGCCCGCGCGCTCGAGCAGTTCGCCTCGACGGGGGTCGACTCGCTGGTGGGCGTCGTCCCGCAGACGCCGTTCCTCTGGCGGCTGCAGGAGGGCGCCTCCGTGCCGCAGTACGACGTCACGGCCCGGCCGCGGCGCCAGGACCTCGCCGAGGCCGACTTCTTCTACCGCGAGACCGGGTCCCTCTACCTCACCCGCACCGAGGTCTACGAGCGCGAGCGCAACCGGATCGGCGGCCGGGTCGGCCTGTTCGTCATGGACGAGGCGGAGGGCGGGGACATCGACACCGAGGCGGACCTCGCGGTGGTCGAGCAGACCCTCCTCGGCCTGTCGGCGGGAGGCGGCGCATGATCATCGACCGGCACCTCGCCCCGTTCATCGTCTTCGCCGAGGACCCGGTGCTCACCGCGCTGGCCAAGATCAACGCGAACAAGCAGCGGATCGTCTTCTGCGTCGACGGGCACGGGATCCTCCGCGGGTCGGTGTCCGACGGCGACTTCCGCCGCTGGATCATCGCGAACCCGACGGCCTCCCTCGACGTCCCGGCCCTCGCCGTCGCGAACACCGCCGTCCGCACGGCGGGAGCGGACGAGCCGGCCACCGCGATCGCCGCCCGGCTCGGCCGCGACGGGATCAGCCACCTCCCGCTCGTCGACGATCGCGGGCACCTCGTCGCGATCGCGGTCGAGGGCGACCGGGCGCTGCGGATCGGCCGCCACGAGGTGGGCGACGGCCACCCGGCCTTCCTGATCGCGGAGATCGGCAACAACCACAACGGCTCGGTCGATCTGGCGCGGCGGCTGGTCGACCTCGCGGTCGAGGCGGGCGCCGACGCGGTGAAGTTCCAGCTGCGCGACCTCGACTCCCTCTACCGGCGCGCCGGCGGGGCCACCGCGGGGGAGGACCTCGGCGCCCAGTACACGATCGACCTCCTGCGCCGCTTCTCGCTGCCCGCCGAGCCGCTCCTCCGGGTCTTCGACCACGCGGCCGAGGCCGGGATCGACGTCCTCTGCACCCCGTGGGACGCCCCGAGCGTGCAGGCCCTCGTCGACTACGGGATCCCGGGCCTCAAGATCGCCTCGGCGGACCTCACCAACCACGGCCTGATCGAGGACGCCGGCACCCGGGGGCTGCCCCTGCTGCTCAGCACCGGGATGTCCCGCGAGTCCGAGATCCTCGAGTCGGTCGCGCTGCTGCGCTCGCTCGGCACCTCCTTCGCCCTGCTGCACACCCAGTCGACGTACCCGGCGCCCTACCGCGACCTCAACCTCGCCTACCTCGACCGGCTCGCCGAGATCGGCGGCGGCGTCGTCGGCTACTCCGGCCACGAGCGGGGCTGGCACGTCCCCGTCGCCGCGGTCGCCCGCGGGGCCCGCATCGTCGAGAAGCACTTCACGGTCGACCGGGGGATGGAGGGCAACGACCACACGGTGTCCCTGCTCCCGGACGAGTTCCGCCGCATGGTCGGCGAGATCCGCGACATCGAGGACTCGCTCGGCACGCGCGACGCCCGATCGGTCTCGACGGGGGAGTCGATGAACCGCGTCTCGCTCGCGAAGTCGCTGGTCGCCTCCCGCGACCTGTCGATCGGGGACGTGGTGCGCGCCGCCGACGTCGTCGTCCGCAGCCCCGGCCGGGGCCTCCAGCCCAACGAGCTGCCGCAGCTGCTCGGCCGCGCCCTCCACCGCGACGTCGAGGAGGGCGGGTTCTTCTTCGCCGGCGACCTGCGCGAGAGCACGCCGTCCGGCCGGCCGTTCCGGTTCCGCCGCCCCTGGGGCCTGCCGGTGCGGTACCACGACCACGCGGCGCTCGCCGCGGAGTCGAACGCCGACTTCTTCGAGTTCCACTTCTCGTACCGCGACCTCGAGATCGAGCCGGACGACGTGTTCACCCGCCGCCTCGACTCCGGCTTCACCACCCACCTGCCGGACCTGTTCGCGGGCGACTTCCTCGTCGACCTCGCCTCCTTCGACGACGACGTGTGGGAGCGCTCGATCGCGGAGGTGCAGCGCACCGTCGAGACCACCCGGAGCCTCGCGCGCTGGTTCCGCCAGGAGGAGGACCCGATGATGGTCGTCACGATGGGCGGCTTCACCCGGCACGCGCACGTGGCTCCGGATCAGCGCGCTCCCCTCTACGAGCGCGTCGCCGACGCCCTCGAGCGGATCGACGCGAGCGGCGTCCGCGTGCTGGCGCAGACCCTCCCGCCCTACCCGTGGCTCATGGGCGGGCAGCAGTTCCACAACCTCTTCGTGGACCCGCGCGACACCGCGGAGTTCGCGGCCGCGACCGGCACGCCGCTCTGCCTCGACGCCTCGCACACCAAGCTCGCGGCGAACCACCTCGGGCTCGCCTTCTCGGAGGCGGTGGCGCTGCTCGCTCCGCTCAGCGCGCACCTGCACCTCGTCGACGCGACGGGTGTCGACGGCGAGGGGGTGCAGATCGGCGAGGGCGAGATCGACTGGCCGGACTTCGCGGCGTCGCTCGACGAGCTGGCGCCCGGGGTGCCGTTCATCCCCGAGATCTGGCAGGGGCACGTCAACAGCGGCGAGGGCTTCTGGACCGCGCTCGAGCGGCTGGAGGAGTGGCTGTGACCCCGCTCGCGCTCTGGGCGGTGCCGGTCGGCGAGTTCGGCGGGGTGGCCCGCCACGTCCTCGACGCCGCCCGGCACGGGATCCCCGGCCACCGCCTCGTCGTGCTCTGCCCGGAGGGAGCGCTCGCCGAGCGGCTGCGGGAGCAGGGCTCGGCCGTGACGACCGGGCGCTTCGGAGTGTCCGCCGGCGCCCCCGACTCCGTGGCGACCCTGCGCGCGACCGCGGCGGCTCTCCGCCCGGCGATCGTCCACTCCCACCTCGCCCACGCCGACCTCGTGGCCGCGGCGACCCCGCTGCCCCGCGGGGTCCGCCGCGTCACGACGGAGCACGGCATCGCCGGGCCCGACGTCTACCACCGCACCGCCCTGCGGGCGCGGACGACCGCGGCGGCGCACCACGCGCGGCTGCGGTCCTTCGACGGCGCGATCGCCGTCTCGGAGGCCACTCGCCGCACCATGATCGAGAAGTGGCGGCCGAGCCTGCCGGTGCAGGTCGTGCTGAACGGCGTCGACGCCGCGCCCCGCGACCGCGAGCAGGGGGAGCCGGGCTCCCTCCGGGTCCTCTCGCTCGCGCGCCTGGCGCCGGAGAAGCGCCTGGACGCGCTGCTCGAGGCCTTCGCGGTGCTGCGCCGGCGCGTCCCCGGCGCCACGCTGACCGTCGCCGGCGAGGGACCGCTCGACGGCGCCCTGCGCGCCCGGGCCGAGCGGCTCGGCCTCGGCGACGCCGTGTCGTTCCCCGGCTTCGCCGATCCGGAGGCGGCGCTCGCCGCGGCGGACGTCGTCGCCCAGCTCTCGGTCTGGGAGAACTGCTCCTACACGCTGCTCGACGCGGCCGCCCGCGGGATCGGCGTGGTCGCCTCCGCGGTGGGCGGGAACCCCGAGATCGTCGAGCGGGACTCGCTGGTCGACGCCGACGACCCGGAGGCGGTGGCCGCGGCGCTGGAGCGGCAGGCGTCGAGGGCCGCGGCTCCTCGCGCCGTGCGGGACGTCTCCGCCATGTGCGGCGGGATCGCCGCCGTGTACGAGGGGGTGGCGGCGTGAGCGGCGGGTCCCTGCGACCGGGGCTGCGCACCCTCCTCTCGCTGGCCGGCGCCGCCTCTCCGGGCTGGATCACCGCCGCCGTCGCGGGCTCCCTCGCGCTCGCGGTCCTCGACACCCTGGGCGTCGCCGCGATGGTGCCGCTCATGGCGCTGCTCACCGGGACCGACACCACCACGGGCGCGCTCGGCGTCCTCTCCGGCGTCCTCGGCTCGACGGACGTCCAGACCCTCCTCCCGATCATCGCCGGCTTCGTCGCGGTCGTCTTCGTGCTCAAGAGCGCCGGGACGATCGTCTTCCGGTGGTGGCTGCTCGGCCGCACCACGCGGATCTCGGCCGACGCTGCGACGGAGCTGCTGCGGCGGTACGTCCTCGCGCCCTACGCCGTCCACCGCTCCCGGCGCCTCGCCGAGGTGTACCGGACCATCAACGACGCCAGCGCGCAGGCGGCCGGCGTGCTGCTCGGCGTGATCGGCATCGCCTCCGACCTGCTGGTGCTCGTCGCGATCGTGGCGATCCTGCTGGTCGCCTCGCCGGTCGCGACCCTGTTCGCGGCCGTCTTCTTCGCGGTGCTGCTCGGCGGCGTCCAGGCCCTCCTGCGGCGGCGGCAGGGCCGGATCGGCGAGGAGATGGCGGAGGCGGCGCTGGAGTCGTGGCAGTTCCTGCTCCCCTCGCTCGACGGGTTCCGCGAGGCGCGCCTCACGTCGAGCGCGGCGAGCCTGGTCGCCGGCTTCAGCGGGGCCAAGCGCCGCAGCGCCCAGGCTCTGCGCTCCCTCTCGCTCGTCTCGGAGCTGCCGAAGTACCTGCTCGAGATCGGCTTCGTCGTCGCCGTCGTGGGCGTCTCGGGGATCCTCGTCGCCACCGGCTCCGGCGCCGAGGCGCTCTCCGTCCTGGGCGTCTTCGCGGCCGCCTCCCTCCGCGCCCTGCCGACCCTCAACCGCGTCTCGGCCACCTTCGCGATCGTGCGCAGCGGGCAGGCGGGCCTGCGGATCGTCTCCGAGGCGGCCGAGGAGCTCGCCTCCGAGGGGGCGCACGACGAGAGGCCCGGGCCGGGCGGCCGCTACTCCGGCGACATCGCGCTCGAGCACGTCACGTACCGCTACGCCGACTCCGACGTGGACGTGGTGCGGGACGTCTCCCTGGTGATCCTGCGGAACGCCACGACCGCCTTCGTCGGATCCAGCGGCGCCGGCAAGAGCACCCTGCTCGACCTGGTCCTCGGTCTGCTCCCGCCCACGAGCGGCCGGATCCTCTGCGGCGGGCGGCCGATCGACGAGGACCCCGCGGCCTGGTACGCGGGGCTCGGCGTGGTGCCGCAGGACGTGTTCCTCCTGGACGCGACGGTCGCCGCGAACGTCGCCTTCGGGGTGCCGGCGGCCGAGGTCGACCACGAGCGCGTGCGCGAGGTGCTGCGGACGGCGCAGCTCGAGGAGTTCGTCGGCGGGCTGCCGCAGGGTCTGGACACCCGCGTGGGCGAGCGCGGCGTCCGCCTCTCCGGCGGCCAGCGCCAGCGGCTCGGCCTCGCCCGGGCGCTGTACCGGCGCCCCTCCGTCCTCGTCCTCGACGAGGCGACGTCGGCGCTCGACAACCGCACGGAGCACGAGATCTCGCGGGCCGTCGCCGAGCTGCACGGCAGCATGACCGTCCTCGTGGTCGCCCACCGGCTCTCGACCGTGCGCGGCGCCGACCGGCTGCTCTTCCTCGACGGCGGCCGGATCGAGGGGGCCGGCACCTTCGAGGAGGTGCGGGCCGCGCACCCCGGCTTCGCCCAGCTCGTGGCGCTCGGAGAGCTCTCGTGAGCAGGGGAGGCCCGCGGTGGTGACGCTCGGCGACGTCCGCTCCGCGCTGCTGGCGCCCCTCCGCCGACGGGGCACGACGGTGCTGCTGCCCGGCGAGTCGTTCGGGGTCGGGAACCTCGCCTACTTCTGGCTGCAGGCCCACGCCCGCCGGAGCCGCGGGGTGCCGACCGCGGTGCGCGCGACGCGGAGGACCGCGGAGTGGGCGGAGGTCTTCCCGCGGGTCCTCGAGGAGCTCGTGGTGCCCCCGGCGGAGATGTCGTTCTTCAGCCCCCGCGAGCTCGGGAGCGTCCACCAGGAGCTCGGCGTGGAGTTCACGGCGGACGAGCTGGCGGACTTCGTCGCGACGATGCTGCTCCCGCCCGGCGGCCCCTTCACCGCTCTGGCGGCGGCGGCGCGACCGGAGGCGGACCTCACCGTGAACATCCGGCGCGGCGACTACTACAGCGTCCCGGCCTTCCGCGGCCGCTACTCCTTCGACGTGGTCGAGTACGTCGACGCGGCGCTCGCCCTGGCCCGCGAGCGGGAGCCCGTGCGCAGCGTCCTGATCGTGTCGGACGACCTCGACTGGTGCCGGGTGAAGCTGGCCCGCGTCCTCGAGGGCGTCGAGGTGCGCTTCCCGGGGGCGGGGACGCCGGTGCCGCAGCAGCTCGCCCTGCTGGCCGCGTCCCGCCGCCTGGTGCTGACGAACTCGACCTTCTCGTACTGGGGCGCGCATCTCGGCGACCACGTGCACGGCGGCGCCGACGTGATCGCGCCGTGGTTCCACAGCCGCGCGTGGAACGGAGGAGCGGCGACGCAGCTCGACCCGCGCTGGCGGGTGGTCCGCGACCTCCCCGGCGGCTGGGACGGCTGACGCGGCGGGTCGGAGTCCGGCGGCTGCGCGGGGCTCGCGGGTACCGGCGGGGGCTGCGGGCGGGCGGCTCCGGGTGTGGCTGGCTGCGGGCGGGCGGGTGTGCGAGGACGGCCGCGGGCTCGCGGCTCCGTGCTCTCGGCTCGGCTCGGCTCTCGGCCGCGGGCTCTCGGCTCCGGGCTCGCGGCTCCGGGCCTCAGCGCAGGACGTGGCCCTCGACGTCGACGGGAGCCCGGGCGGTGAGGCGCTTCAGCCGCATCGCGGGGCGCTCGACCAGCAGCCAGCTCGCCCACGCGAGGGGGACCGTCGCTGCGACCGAGAGCACGATGTACGCCCAGAGCGGCACGTCGGCTCCGGCTCCGACGATCGCCAGCGAGAGCAGCTGCTGCACGGGGAACGCGTAGATGTACATCCCGTAGGAGACGTCGTGGGTCGCGCCCACCCGGCGGAGGGGGAGCCGGGCGCCGAGCGCGACCATCAGATAGGCGAGGGGGAGGCCGGCGAGCACGCGGTAGAGGCCGGTCGCGATCACGAGGACGAGCAGCACGGCCGCGGCAGCGGTGAGCGCGCCCGTCAGGGGGAGGCGGTCGCGGTACAGGTGCACGAGCGCGCCGGCGAGGAAGTAGCCGACGAGCGTCACCGTCTGGTTGAGGGGCGCCGGGAACGGGACGAGGTCCGTCGCGAGCACCGCCGCGACGAGGGTGAGGCCCGCGAATCCCGCGACCACGAGGGGGCGCACCCAGCGCGCGGGCGCCAGGGAGACGAGCAGGCCGATCACGACGTAGCTGACGAACTCGTAGAACAGGCTCCAGAGCGAGCCGTTCCACGCGCCCGGGTAGGGGACGGAGCCGAGCATCCCCGCGATGCCGTACTCCCGGATGTAGAGGGCCGCATTGGCGACCACGAAGCGCACCGCCCCGGCCGCGCTGTACTCGCCGGCTCCGAGGAGGAGCGACGCGAGCGGTGCGGCGACGAAGGCCACGACCAGGAGCGAGACGAGGAAGGCGGGATAGATGCGGAGGAAGCGCCGCCAGAGGAAGTCGACCAGCGATCGCGAGCGCAGCCGGCTCGCGGTGATCAGGAAGCCGGAGGTGGCGAAGAACCCGCCGACCGCCCAGGCGCCGAGGGTGGAGCCGCCGAGCCCGGGGTCGTCGCCGTAGCCGCCGAGGGGGAAGGAGTGCGACACGATGACGAGGACCGCCAGCCCGAGCCGCAGGGCGTTGATGCTGTTCGACCGCGGGTCGAAGGCGGAGCCGACGGTCGGGCGCGTGCGTGGCGCGCGGGCGGGCGCGGCGGTGCGCCGGCCGTTCTCCTGGCGGGTCATGCGCACATCCTGCTGACCCCGGCCGCCGCCGTCGATCGGGCGTGGGACGCGCCGCGCTCCTCCCGGAGGGCCCGCGCACCAGCAACGACGCGCGCTCCACCCCTGCGGCCCCGTCGCGGAGCTGACGCGGACTGACGTGCGGCCTGCGGCTGATCCCTCTCCGCCCCGTCGTCCCTCCGTCGCCCTCTCCCGCGAGACGCCGCTCCGGTACGCGACACGCCGGAGCGGGCGTACCGGAGCCGCACCTCGCGGCAGCCGGTCGGATCGCGCCGGTCGGATCACGCCGGTCAGAGCAGCCCGTCCGTGAGGTGGTCCGGCGTGCCGAAGCGGTGGGCCGTGATCGACACGGCCTGCTCGCGGAGGAACGGCAGCAGCTCCAGCCGGCCCGCCTCGGTCGCCGGGCCGGCGTAGACCGCGAGGTCGGGGCGCCCGCCCGTCGCGGCCGTCACCGTCGCGGCGGACGCGCCCAGCAGGCGCACCCGTCCGGCGCCGTGCGCGCGCACCCGCGCCTCCCACGCCGCGTCGTCCTCGACCACGACGGCGCCGGCCGCCTCGTCGAGACCGGCGGCGAGCTGCGGAGGCAGCGCCGCGGCGCTCGAGACGACCACGCGTGCCTGCGCGGTCGCCGCCGCGACGGCCACCCGCATGAGCGAGCCCAGCGGCTCCCCGGCGGCCAGGCGCACCAGCACGGCGGAGTCGTAGGGCAGGCGGCGGAAGACGTTGCGCTCCGCCTCCAGCCCCGTCACGTCGCGAGGAGCGCCCGCGGCCCACGCCACTGCGCAGCTGCGCGCCGTCCGCTCCACCGCGGCGTGCTCCTCCGCCGGGAGCTCCGCGCGCGACGCGGCGAGCAGGCGGGCGGCCGGTCCGACGACCGGAGCGGTCGCCTCCGACGGCGCCGCGGTCCAGGAGCCCAGGCCGAGCAGGTGGTCCGGTCCGCCCGCCTTGGTGCCCGGGCCGACCGCCGACTTCTTCCAGCCGCCGAACGGCTGGCGCTGCACGATCGCCCCGGTGATCCCGCGGTTCACGTAGAGGTTGCCCGCCTCGATCCCGTCGAGCCAGGTGCCGATCTCCTCCGGGTCGAGCGCGTGCAGGCCCGAGGTGAGCCCGTAGTCGACCTCGTTGACGATCGCGATCGCCTCGTCGAGGGTCGCCGCCGTCATGATCCCGAGGATCGGCCCGAAGTACTCGGTGCGGTGGAACTCGGAGCCGCGGCGCACGCCGTCGCGGACGCCGGGGCTCCACAGGCGTCCGGAGTCGTCGAGGCTCCGCGGTTGCAGCAGCCAGGTCTCACCGGCGCCGAGCTCGGTCAGGCCGCGCAGCAGCTTGCCCTCGGCGGGTTCGATCACCGGCCCCATCCGCGTCGCGGGGTCGGTCGGGTAGCCGACCGTGAGGGAGGAGACCGCGTCGAGCAGCTGCGCGCGGAACCGCTTCGAGCGCGCGACGGAGCCCACCAGCACGACGAGCGAGGCGGCGGAGCACTTCTGGCCCGCGTGCCCGAAGGCGCTCGCCACCACGTCCTTCACCGCCAGGTCGAGGTCGGCCGAGGGGGTGACCACGATCGCGTTCTTGCCGCTCGTCTCGGCCAGCAGCGGGAGGTCGTTCCGGAAGGAGCGGAACAGCTCCGCCGTCTCGTAGGCGCCGGTGAGGATCACGCGGTCGACCTGCGGGGAGGCGATCAGGTCGCGCCCCAGCTCCTCCTCCGGCAGGCGGAGCAGGCGCAGGGCCTCGCGGGGCACGCCCGCCGCCCACAGCGCCTCGGCCACCACGGCGCCGCAGCGCGCGGTCGGTCCGGCGGGCTTGAGCACCACGGCGGAGCCGGCCGCGAGCGCCGCGAGGACGCCGCCGGCCGGGATCGCGACCGGGAAGTTCCACGGCGGAGCGACCAGGGTCAGCGCGGCCGGGTGGAAGCGGGCGCCGTCGACCGCGTCGAGCTCGAGGGCGCGCTCGGCGTAGTAGTGGGCGAAGTCCACGGCCTCCGAGACCTCGGGGTCGCCCTGGTCGAGGGTCTTGCCGCCCTCGGCCGCCATGACCTCGAGCAGCTCGGCGCGGCGCGCCTCCAGCTCGTCGCCGGCGCGGTGCAGGATGCGGGCGCGCTCCTCGGCCGGGACGTCGCTCCAGCCGCTGCCGCGGGCGCCGGAGAGCACCGACTCCAGCTCGTCGAGGGTGCCGATCGTGGCGGCCTCGATCGCGTCGGCGCCGGCCCGGGAGGAGGGGACGCGCGCGAGGATCGCCTGCGCCCACTCGCGGTTCGCGGCGACGGACGGGTCGGTGTCGGGGGTGCTGCGGAAGTCGCCCGGTCCCGGACGGCCGCTCGCGGCGAACCGGTCGGGCACGCGGTGCGCCGGGGGGACGGCTCCGTCGAGGGCGGCGACGGAGGCGCGGAACCGCTCCTCCTCCCGCGCGAAGAGCGCCGGGTCGGCCTCGAGCTCGAAGACGGCCGACATGAAGTTCTGGCTCGACGCGCCCTCCTCCAGCCGGCGGATCAGGTAGGCGATCGCCACGTCGAACTCGGCCGGCGCGACGACCGGCGTGTAGAGCAGGAGCGAGCCGACCGTGCGGCGCACCGCCTCCGCCTGGCCCTGGGCCATGCCGAGGAGCATCTCGTACTCGATCCCCTCGCGGACGCCGCGGGTGCCGGCGAGCAGCCACGAGTACGCGACGTCGAAGAGGTTGTGCCCGGCGACGCCGACCCGCACGTTGCGGATCCGCTCCGGGTGCAGCGCGTAGTCGACGACGCGCTTGTAGTTCGTGTCGGAGTCCTGCTTGCTGCTCCAGGTCGCCAGCGGCCAGCCGTGGACCGAGGCCTCGACCTGCTCCATCGGCAGGTTCGCGCCCTTGACCAGGCGCACCTTGATGCCGGCGCCACCGCGGGCCCGGCGGGCGGCGCTCCACTCCTGCAGGCGGATCATCGCCGAGAGCGCGTCCGGCAGGTAGGCCTGCAGCACGATGCCGGCCTCGAGGCCGAGGAACTCCGGCCGGTCGAGGATGCGGGTGAAGACCGCGATGGTGAGGTCGAGGTCCTTGTACTCCTCCATGTCGAGGTTGATGAACTTCTGCGGCGAGGACGCGGCGGCTCGGGCGAACAGCGGCGCCAGCTCCTCGACGATGTCGTCGACCGCGGCGTCGAAGGCCCACGGGTTGTGCGGGGCGGTGCTCGAGGAGACCTTGATCGAGACGTAGTCGACGTCGTCGCGGGCGAGGAGCCGGTGCGTCCCCTCCAGGCGGCGGTGGGCCTCCTCGCGGCCGAGGACGGCCTCGCCGAGCAGGTTCATGTTGAGCCGGACGCCGTCGCGGCGGATCGCGGCGATGGCCGGGCCCAGGCGCGAGTCGGTCGCGTCGATGATCAGGTGGCCGACCATCCGTCGCAGCACCCGGCGCGCGATCGGCACCACGACGTCCGGGAGGAGCGGCGCCATGACGCCGCCGAGGGCGACCGCGCCGCGCATCGGAGCAGGGAGGAAGGACGGCACGCCGCCCGCGATCGCCTTCAGCGCCGCCGCCGCGACGCGGGTGTCCTCGGGGCGGACGACGCCGTCGACGAAGCCGACCGTGAAGTCCAGGCCGGCCGGGTCCTTCAGCACGCCCGCCAGCTGCGCCCCGGAGGCGTCGATCGGGATCGCGGACGCCTCGCGCAGCCAGCGCCGCACCAGGGCGACGCTCTCGTCGACCAGGCGGGGATCGATCGAATCGGCGGACGGGCCGTCGGCGGCGGGGCCGGTGGCGAGAGCGGGGCTGGCGAGATCCGTCATGGTGCGGTCCTTCTGCTCTGAGGTGGGTGCCTTCAGTATTCGACCGACTACCGTTGAGCAGAAGCGACCGTTCCTTATCGGTACCGGTCAGCTCAGCTGAACGATCGGAGGGACGCCGTGCTCGATGTCCGCCGCCTGGTCCTGCTCCGCGAGGTGGCCATCCGCGGCACTCTCGCCGCCGCGGCCGAGGCCCTCGCCTACAGTCCCTCCGCCGTCTCGCAGCAGCTCGCCGTGCTCGAGCGCGAGGCCGGCGTCGAGCTGCTGCGGAAGGCGGGCCGGCGCGTGCAGCTCACACCCCAGGCCGAGATCCTGGTCGAGGCGGCCGGCGAGGTGATGGCCCTGCTCGAGCGGGCGGAGGCGGCGCTCGCGGCCTCGGGGGAGTCGGTGACCGGGCGGGTGCGCGTCGCGGTGTTCCAGTCGGCCGCGCTCGCGCTCATGCCGGGCGCGCTCCGGGCCGTCGCCGACCGCTTCCCGGAGGTGCGGATCGAGATGGTGCAGCGCGAGCCGGAGGGCGCTCTGCACGAGACGTCGTGGGCGCGGGAGTTCGACCTCGTCGTCGCCGAGCAGTACCCCGGCCACTCGACCTCCTGGCTGCCCGGACTGGTGCGCAGCGACCTGACGTCCGACGCGATCCGCCTCGCCGTGAGCCGCGACTCCGCCGTCGTCGACCTCGCCTCGGCCCGCGACTCCGCCTGGGTGATGGAGCCGCGCGGTACCGCGAGCCGCCACTTCGCCGAGCAGACCTGCCGGGTCGCGGGCTTCGAGCCGGACGTCCGCTTCGAGACCGCCGACCTGCAGGCGCAGATCCGACTCGCCGCCTCCGGCCACGCCGTCGCCCTGATGCCCGACCTGGTCTGGGCGGGCGAGGCGCCGGACTGCCGCCTCCTCGAGCTGCCCGGCACGCCCCGCCGCACGATCTTCACCGCCCAGCGCGAGGCGCAGCTGGCGTCGCCGGCCGTGCGGGTGTTCCGGGAGTGCCTGGCGGAGGTGGCGGGGCGTTTCGCGTGAGGCTGCGGGCGTGCGGGGGTGCGTGAGGCGGGGCGGTTCGGGTGAGCGGGGGCGTGTGGCGGTGCGGTTCGGGTGAGCGGGTGCGTGTGGCGGTGCGGTTCGGGTGAGCGGGGGCGTGTGGCGCGGTGCGGTTCGGGTGAGCGGGTGCGTGTGGCGGTCCGGTTCGGGTGAGCGGGTGCGTGTGGCGGTGCGGTTCGGGTGAGCGGGTGCGTGTGGCGGTGCGGTTCGCGTGAGCGGGGGGCGTGTGGCGGTGCGTGTGGCGGGGTGTTGCGCCGGTGTCCTGCGCGCGCCGCCCCGAGGACGGCGGGGATGTGCGGCGTCGGCTGCGGTGATCCCTCCCTCCACAGGAGGGCCTCACGCCGGTTCTCCACGGATGTGACGATCCGTCGCTTCCGTGTCGGTGGTCGCTGATTGAATACACGTATGACGATGATCAGCAGGTCGACAGCAGCGGAGGCGGTGCTCAGCGAGGCGCGTGCTCGCGGCGACCGAGCCGCGGCGCTGGCCCGCTCGGCGTCCCCGCTGCTCCTGGCCGCGGCCGAGGAACTGCACGCCGGGCACCGGGCAGCGCTCGAGCATCCGGAGTCGTTCGCCCGCGGCTCGGCGCCCCACGCGTCGAGCGACCTCGCCGAGCGGTCGATCCGCGCGGAGTTCGCGGTCGCCCTCGGAGTCTCCGAGCGGGTCGCCTCCCGCGAGCTCGACCACGCGCGCCTCCTCGTCGAGGACCTGCCGACCACCCGCGCCGCCCTCGCCGGGGCGCGCCTGCGGTGGGAGGCGGGCCAGGTCGTCTGCGCCGTCGCGGCCACCCTGCCTCCGGGCTCCCGCGCCGCGTTCGATACGCGGGCGGCCGAGCTCGCGGCCCGCACCACGCCGACCCAGCTGCGGCGCGCTCTGGCCCGACTGCGGGAGGAGCTCCACGAGCAGCCCCTCGCCGAGCGCCACCGACGTGCCCGCGAGGACCGCGCGGTCTGGCTGACCCCCGAGGTCGACGGCATGGCGACGCTCTGCGCCCTCCTCCCCGCCCCGGTCGCCGTGGGGGCGTACAGCCGCCTCGACCGGATCGCCCGGATCCTCCGCGACGGCGCCGAGGGGCCGGCGGGGGCGGAGCCGCCTGCCGCCACGGATGCGGGCTCCTGCGGGGCGGAGTCGAGCGGGACGACCGGGGCGGAGCCGACCGGAATCACCGGGGCGTGCGACGTCGATGCGATCTCCCGAGCGGGCGACGCGCGGACCCTCGCCCAGCTGAGAGCCGACGCTCTCGCCGACCTCCTCTGCGATGCGGACGTCATCGGCACGGTGCCCGACCCGGTCGGCGCCGATCGGCCCGTTCCGACCCTCGTCACCGGCGTGCGCGCCGAGGTGCGGGTCACCCTGTCGGCGAGCACCGCGTCCGGCGCCGACGACGCCTCCGCCGAGCTCGACGGCTACGGCCCGATCCCGGCAGACGTCGCCCGGAGCCTCGTCCCCGCGACCGTCACCCGCGTGCTGACCGAGCCCCGGACGGGCGCCGTCCTCTCTGTCGGGCGCACACGCCGACTGCCTCACCGCGAGCTGCGGCTCCTCCTCCAGCTCCGCGACGTGACCTGCCGCTTCCCCGGCTGCACCCGCTCCGCCGCGAGCGCCGAGGCCGACCACGTCGTCGAGTGGCGCAACGGCGGCGGCACCGACCCCGGCAACCTCGCCAGCCTCTGCGTCGCCCATCACCACGTGCGGCACGGCGACCGCTGGACCTACGTCCTCCACCCCGACGGCACCGCCGACTGGACCACCCCCACCGGCCGCCGCATCACCACGCGCCCGCCAGGCCTCGAGGCACGGCTCCGTCCAGGCCCACCCGCGACCCCGAGGTTCGCGGACCGGCCGCCGCCGTTCCGACACGCTGCCGTGCTGCCGTGCTGCCGTGCTGCCGTGCTGCCGTGCTGCCGTGCTGACGTGCTGCCGTGCACCCCTGAGGGAATCGGCTGTCGGGCGGGTTCGGCCCGTTGCGCGGGTTCGCACTGGTGATCGGGCCGTGCTGTCGCTCGGAGGCGAGTGCTCAGCGACCTACCGCCGCGCCGCTGACGCTCGGATCTGCGCCTTCGCTCGGGTTCACGCGGCCGCACCGTCGCACCACCGCCGCACCACTGCCGCTGAGGCGCGGACCGTCACCGGGGCCGCACCGTCGCCTGACACCGTGCCGACACCAGGGCCGTGCCGCCGCCTGACACCGTGCCGACACCAGGGCCGTGCCGCCGCCGTTCGCCATGCCGCCGTTCAGCCACCACGATGCAGCACCTCGGCAGCTCAGCACCTCGGCAGCTCAGCGCGCGCCTAACCGCCGTCACATGCCGTCGCGTCGGCCCGCCGTTCGGGCAGCGTGTCTCGGGACTGCGCTGGCGCCCCGCACCGCCCCTCGGCTGCTCCGGCGGGGTGCGCAGTCCGGGCGAGCAGTCCGGGCGGGCACGCGCGGTCAGTCGGCGACGCGGAGGAGCACCTCGCCCGTCGTCCCGCCCCGCAGCCGTCCCGCCGCCGCGACGCTACGCCACCAGGAAGCGGTCCGCCGTCCGCAGCGAGAGCGCCATCGTCGCGAGCGCCGGGTTCGCGATCAGCGCGCTCGGGAACACCGAGTTGTCGCACACCCAGAGGTTCGGCACGTCGAAGCTGCGGCCGTCCGCGTCGATCACGGCGTCGCCCGCGTCGGTGCCCATCCGCACGGTGCCGAGCGTGTGCGCCGTGCGCGCCATCACCCGCGTGCTCGTCGCGCCGGCCGCCTCCACGATCGCGGTCATCGTCCGGATCGCGTGCCGGTCGATCGCCTCCTCGTTGGCGCCCGCCGAGAACGTGATGCGCGCCTTCGGCACCCCGTGCTCGTCCAGCTCGTCGGTCAGCTCCAGCCGATTGCCGTCGGCGGGCAGGCACTCCGCGTTGATCCCGACGCCCGCCGCGAAGCGGTAGCCGTCGAGCGCGTCCATCAGATCCCTGCCCCAGAGGCCCGCGCCGCGGGCGAGCGTCGTCGCGTAGGTCAGCGGCATCACTCCGAGGCTCTGGATCAGGTAGCCGCCCGCGAAGTCCGCGTCGGCCGGGCGGACGGTGTCCTCGGTGATCACCGAGGAGGGGTAGCCGCGGTAACCGCGCATCTCGTTCTCGAAGGTGCCCCAGACCTGGGTCGCCCCGTGCGCCAGGAAGTTGCGGCCCACCTGGCCGCTGCTGTTCGCGATGCCGGTGTGCAGGAGGAGCCGGGGCGTCTCGACGCCGCCCGCGCAGAGGAACAGGGCGGAGCAGCGCTGCCGGTGCTCCACTCCGCCGCTCGTGTAGACCACGGCGCACACGCGGCCCGCGGCGTCCAGCTCGATCCCGTGCACGAACGAGTCGGCCCGGATCTCGGCACCGGCCCGCACCGCCTCCGGCAGGTAGGTCACGTCCATGCTCGTCTTCGCGCCGGTCCGGCAGCCCTGATGGCACTGGCCGCAGTTGACGCAGGAGGGCCGGCCGTCGTCCCGCGGGCCGCTGAGCACGGCGGCGGGCGCGTCGGTCGCGCGCATCCCGATCGCCGCGCAGCCGCGCAGCATCATGTCGGCCGAGGCGTTCCGCGCGAGCGGGCCCTGCAGGTAGCGGCGCGACGGGTCCCACGGGTACTCGGCCGGGCCCGCCACTCCGATCGTCGCCTCCACCTTCTCGATGTACGCGGTGAGCTCGGCGTGCTCGATCGGCCAGTCGCGGCCGACGCCGGAGTCGCTCAGGAGCCGCAGGTCGCGCGGGTCGGGGCGGGGCGTGAACGCGCCCCAGTGCAGCGTCGAGCCGCCGACCCCGCGGCCGCTGTTGTTCTGCCCGAAGGCGGTGGGGGTCTCGCCTCCGCTGAGGCGCTCCTCCATCCAGTTGATCTCGACGGCCGCCGTCTCGTCGGCGGTGTGGCCGAGCGGATCTAAGTGCGGCCCGGCCTCGAGGGCGACGACCCGCAGCCCTCGAGCGGCGAGCACCGAGAGCAGGGGCGCTCCGCCGGCCCCGGTGCCGATCACGACGGCGTCGACCGTCTCGTCGAGCGGGAAGCGGCGCATGCCGGTCGTGTTCATCGGTGACTCCTCGTCGTCGGTTCCCAGGTCTCGCGGTCGTCGGCGCCGAGCAGGCGGAAGCCCGTCACGAGCGGCAGCGTGTCGCCGCCGCTGGCGTAGCCGTCGTAGCCGATCCGCGCCATCGACGCGGGGTGCGCCAGCCACTGCTTCACGAGGTCGACGCGGCAGTCCTCGAACCAGGCGGTCAGCTGCTCGGCACCGAGCCCGCCGGCCGAGCGGTCGCCGAGCTCCGCGGAGCCGTCGGCGATCGCGGTGAGGCGCGCGTCCTGCTCGGCGGGGCCGAGGCCGGCGAAGCCCCGGAGGGTGTCGAGCGCCAGACCGTAGGCGATCGGGTCGGCCGGCAGGTCGGCGTTGCGCCAGCCGTCGCCCTCGCCGTTCGCGAGCTGCGTGTCCACCCGTGCGGCCAGGTCGATCCGGCCGCCCTCCTGCGGGACGACCCGGTCGGCGATCGCGCGCAGCTCCGCGAGCTGGGCGACGGTCAGGGCGCGCGGCGCGTACTCCGGGTCGTCGGCGAGCGCGCGCACGGCCAGCAGCCCGCGCACCCGCGTGGAGGTCCGGGCGGAGGCGATGGCCGCGCCGACGTCGGCCGGGACCGACGGCGCCGTGCCGGCCTCCTCCTCCCAGAACCGGCGGATCGCCGCCGCCACCTCGATCGGGCGCTCGAACGGCAGCAGGTGGCCCGCCCCGGCGAGCGTGAGCAGCCGGGCACGGGAGTAGAGGGAGCCGTTCAGGCGGCGCTGCGCGTCGGCGCCGAGGTCGCCGTCCGCACCGCCCGCGATCAGGAGCGCGGGCACGGCCCCGAGGGCGGCCTCTCCGGTGCGGTCCTCGCGGCTGCCGTGCTCGAGCCAGTCGCGCCAGCCCTCGGGGGAGTAGCGGCGCAGCTCGGCCAGCACCTCCGCGTCGGCGTCGGCGGGCAGCGGCGAGCCGACGTTCTGGTCGACGAACTCGCGCGCCTGCGCCTCGTCGAGGTGCCCGTCGTCGACCCAGCCGAGCATGGTCGAGCGGCGCGCCTCCTCCATCGGCTCGGGCGAGAGCGGCGACCCGGCGAGGAGCACGACGCCCGCGAGCCCGAACAGGCCCGAGCGGCCGGTGACCGTGCGGGAGGCCACGAGCGAGGCGATCTTCCCGCCCATGCTGTGCCCGAGGAGCAACCAGCGGGAGGAGCCGTGCTCGCGGATCCGGCGGATCGTGGCAGCGGTCATCTCCTCGAGCGAGGTCCCGGATCCACCGGGCAGGTCGAGCGCGACGAGGTCCGCGACGTCGGCGAGCTCGCGGCCGAGCGCGTCGAAGGCGCGGCCGTCGAGCCCGAGTCCGGGCAGGGCGAAGAGGGTGGGGCGGGGGCTGGTGGACACGGGCGTCCTGTCGGATCGGCCGCGCCACGGCGGTGGGGAGCGGGAGGGGAGCGGCGGCGGGGGGCCGACCCTCCCCATCTGACCACACGGCGTGCGCGCGCCCGGACCCTTGCGCCGACGGGGCTCTCGTGCTGTGCTCTGCGCCACCGTTCCGCGCCACGATGCCGGGCGGTCGTGCCGCCCCTCTGTGCCGCCCCTCTGTGCCGCGCCTCCGTGGCGGGCCTCAGAGCGGGGAGGCGAACACCACCAGGTTGTCCCGGTAGCGGCCGATCGCCGCGTCGTACTCGCCTCCGCAGGTCACGAGGATCAGCTCCTCCTCGAGGGTCGCGCCGAAGACGCGGGCGGTGGGGAACGCGGCCTTGGCGTGGGACTCGACCGCCGTCACCCGGTAGCGGTGGTCGGAGCCGTCCACTCCGCTCACCGCGATCTCGTCGCCCGGGGCGAGCTCGCCGAGGCGGAAGAAGACCGCGGGACCGGACCGCGAGTCGACGTGCGCCGCGATCACGGTGCGGCCGCTGCCACCCGGGCGCCCGCCTCCCGAGAACCAGCCGACGTCGTCGTAGTCCACCGGCACCTCCATCGCCCCGTCCGACTGGATGCCCAGCGCGATCAGCGGCTCGTCCAGGCCCATCGCGGGCACGCTCAGCCGGGCGGGCTCGACGCCGACGGTGCGCGCAGGCGCGGCAGCGGCGGGGTCGGGCGCGGGGACCGGGGGAGGAGTGAGCGGGGGAGCAGAAGCGAGGGCCGGAGGCGCGGGCGCGCTCGCGGGCGTCTCCGCTCCTCCGCTCCCGTCCGCGGCGGCGCACCCCGCGAGGAGCAGCGCGGCGCACAGTGCCGCCGCGCCGCTCCTCGACCGGGTGCCCACGATCAGGAGGCGGTGCGCCGGCGGGCGACGACCACTCCGGCCGCGCCGAGGGCGACGACGGCTCCGAGGCCGGCCATCGCGGCGAGACCGGACGGGCCCGTGGCGTCGCTCCCGGCGGCGGTCGCGCCGCCACCGGTCTGGAGGCCGCCGACCGGCACCTGCGAGAGCTGGCCGCGGACGACGCCAGCCGCATACGAGGCCGTGTGGGAGTCGCCCGCGAAGGCGGCGGGATCGGCCTCGAGGGCCTTCAGCGTGAATCCGGCGCCGGTGTCGGCCCCGTTCGCCTGGATGCCCGTGGTGAAGGGGCCCTGCAGGCAGCCGCTGCTGGTGCGGGGGCCGTCTCCGACCGGGGCCGGGTTCGGGAACGCGATGCGCGGCGGGCCCGCCTTGCCCAGCGCCGCCTGGTGGATGTGCGTCGCGGTCTTCGCGGGGCTCTGGTAGTCGCCGGTCACACCGGTGAGGGTGATGTCGTAGCAGATGACGTCGAGGTCGCTGTTGACCCGGAAGGTCATCTCGCCCGTGGCGCCGGGCTGGCCGGGGGTCGCGGCGGAATCGGCGTTCACGACCTGGTCGGGCGTCGCCATCACCGTGAAGGCGCTGGTGAACGAGGACGGCTCGGCGACCTCGGTCTCGGCCTGGGCCGGCGCGGCGGCGAAGAAGGAGGCGGCGGCGACGGCGGTGATGCCGCCGAGGGAGAGCAGGCGGCGGCCGGCGCGGTTCCGCGCGGGGGACGTCCTCGTCATGGTGGAGCCTTTCGATCGCGAGCGCCGAGCGGGCCCGATGCAGGGAGTACGGCCGGAAGCGGCGCTGCGTTCACTCCATCTGAGAGGATCTTCACGGAGACGGTCCTCGCCTCCGATGAACGCCGCCGCCGCCGCGGCCGTACCCCCTTCCGACGGACCACCGGTCCCGACGAGGAGGCGGTGTGGCGCGCACGGCGACGGCACGACGAGACGAAGGGCCCGCGATGCCGCGCGAGCACTCGGAGGTCCCGGCTCCGGTGGTGCGCCTCGAGCCCCGGACGGCGGGGTTCGACCCGGCCGCCGCCTTCGACGAGCACGGGTCCGCCCTGCTCGGCTTCGCGCTCAACGCCCTGCGTGACCGCGGCCTCGCCGAGGACTGCGTGCAGGAGACGTTCCTGCGCGCCTGGCGCTCGCGGGCGAGCTACTCCGCCGAGCGTGCCAGCACCCGCACCTGGCTCTTCGCCATCGCCCGCAACGTCGTCATCGACGTGCACCGCTCGCGTCAGCGCCTGCCGCGCCTGATCGAGGCCGAGATTCTGGAGGAGGTGCCCGCGGAGGACCGCGACCCCCTCGAGCCGCTCGCGATCGCCGAGGCGCTCGCGCGGCTCTCCGCCGAGCACCGGCAGGTCGTCGTCGCCGTCCACCTGCACGGCGAGACCTACGCCGAGCTGTCGGCCGCCACGAGCGTGCCGGTCGCCACCCTGCGCAGCCGCGCCTTCTACGCTCTCCGAGCGCTCCGCGGTCACCTCGCGGGCGCCGGACCCACGGACGAGGAGAGATCGTGATCGACCGAGACCAGCCCGACGGAGACGAGCCCGGCGGCCGCCGCGAGGAGCTCCTCGCCGCGGCCCTCGCCGGCGACCTCTCCGCCGAGGAGACGCGGGAGTTCGAGAGCCTGCGCGCCGCCGACCCCTCGATCGACCCCGAGCTCGCGTCGTTCGGTGCGGTGGTCGACCGGGTCGGCGCGCTGGGCCGCTGGGAGGAGGCGGAGCCGTCGCCGGAGCTGCGGTCGCGCATCGCGGCGCTCGCCGGGGAGCGGCCCGAGCGCGGGGAGAGTCTGCGTGCCTCGCGCCGCCGTGCCGTCCTGGCCGTCGCCGCGGCGGCCGCGCTCCTCGTCGTGGGCGGCGTCGCCGGAGCGGCCCTGCGGTCCGCCGAGGAGCGCCCCGTCGCGGGACCGCCCGGGACGCTCGGCGCCGTCGAGGCGATCGCCTTCGATGAGCGGACGGAGGGCGTGACGCTTGACGGCTCGCTCGTGGCGCACACCTGGGGCACCGAGACGATCCTCCGCGGGACCGGCTTCGCGCTCGGCGAGAGCTACGACCTCGTGCTGGTCACCGGCTCCGGTGAGCGGCTCCCGTCCGGCTCCTTCCTCGGCAGCTCCGCGGAGCTCGACTGCGAGATGAACGCGGCCGTCCTGCGCGAGTCCGTCGCCGCCGTCGAGATCACCGACGCCGGCGGCGCGCTCGTCGCCTCCGCCGCCCTCCCCGCCGTCACCTGAGAGCCGGCGGCGCGGGCTCGCGGCGCGGCTTCAGCTCGCTGACGAGCGTGCCCGCGACGATGAACCCCGCCCCGAGCAGGGCGAGCGCGGGGAGCCGGTCGCCGGCGAGGCGGCCGATCAGGCCGGCCCAGACGGGCTCGGCGGAGTAGATGATCGTGGCGCGCGACGGCGAGACCGAGCGCTGAGCCCAGTTCATCGTCAGCTGGATCAGGCAGCTGCTCGCCCCGAGCGCGAGCGCGGGGATCAGCCAGGCCCACGAGAACGCCGGGACCGCCTCGCCTGCGACGGGCATCGAGGCGAACCCGAGCGCGCCGGCGACCAGCAGCTGCACCACGGTCACCCGGCCGAGGTCCACGCGTCCGGCGACGAGGCCGATCAGGATGATCTCCGCCGCGATCGGCAGCGTGCTCACGATCGTCGCCACCTCGCCCGCTCCGAGCGCGACGCCCGGCTGCGGGCCCGCGATCAGGAGCAGTCCGACGAACGCCAGCGCGACGCCCACCAGCGTCAGCACGCCCGGACGGCGACGGAACACGACCCACTGGAGCAGCGGCACCAGCGGCACGTACAGCGCGGTGAGGAACGCGGAGGTGCTGCTCGTGATCGTCTGCAGCCCGTAGCTCTGCAGGCCGTAGCCCGCGAAGATCATCACCCCGATCACGACGCCGGCCGCGAGGTCGATCCGCCGCATCCCCCGGAGCGACCGGTGGAACACGACCGCGCTGATCAGTCCCGCGATCGCGAACCGCATCCCGACGAAGAACAGCGGACCACTGTGCTCCATCGCGATGTGCACGGCGAGGAAGGTCCCGCCCCAGATCGCGGTGATGCCGATGAGCGCCCACTCCGGACGGGTGAAGCGGAGGCCCCGGAGCGGCGAGATGTGCATCATTCTGCACATCCTAGGAGCAACAGGGGCCTGTCGGTGCAGAATAGTGCGCATGTCGGCTCCCGTCCTCGCCCACCTGGGCGGCAACCTCCGTCTCGCGCGGCGCGGAGCCGGACTGAGCCAGTCCGCGCTGGCGGCGCGCTCGGGCATCAGCCGGCGGACGATCGTCGCGGCCGAGGCCGGCGAGGCCAACATCTCGCTGACCGGAGTCGACCGCCTCGCGACCGCCCTCGGCACCACGTTCACTGCACTCGTCTCGGCCCCGGGATCCGCGCCCGCGGCGATCGACCAGGTCGCCTGGCGGGGAGCGGGCGAGGCGAGCGTCGCCGTCCTGCTCTCCTCCGTCCCCGCGCGCCGGGAGGCCCAGCTCTGGACCTGGACGCTCGGCCCCGGGGACCGCTACGACGCGCAGCCCGACCCCGAGGGGTGGCACGAGATCCTGCTCGTCACCGCCGGCGCGCTCCTCCTGGAGCGGGAGGGCGAGGAGCCCGTGCGGCTGGAGCCCGGACGGCACCTCGCCTTCCCGACCTCGCGGCACTACTCCTACGTGAACGCGGTGGATGCCGTCACGACGCTCGTCCGGATCGTGGTCGACTGACGGGTCGGCGCCTCAGGCCCGCGAGCGCAGGGTCTCGAGCAGCGCCGCGGGGGTCTCGGGGTCGTCGAGGCTGATCGCGAACTCGCGCGAGCGGTCGTCACCACCAGCCCCGGCCCGGCGTGCAGGATGACCGCCGAGCGGCCCGGCATCACCCGGTACCCCCAGCCGCCCCACTCCGACGGCCGCAGCTGGGCCGTGCCGGCCGAGGCGATGGTGTCGAGCGGGATGCGGCGCAGCGGGATGCCGAGGGCGGTCGTGACGACGCGGAGGCCGCGGCGGTCGGCGGTCACCCTCAGGCGGGAGAAGGAGAGGAGCACCAGCGCGACGACGCCGAGGACGACGGCCGTCGCGATCGCCGGACCGGTGGCGCCCGCCGCGGCGAGCGTCGCGAGGGAGAGGGCCGCGCCCGCCGCCGTGGCGATCGCGGCGACGGCGAACACCGGGCCCGTCAGCGTCTGCGACCAGGCGCCGGTCTCCTCCGCCGCCAGCGGCAGGCGGCCGGCGGCGAGGCGGGAGGCGCGCCGGGTGCCCGGAGCGATCAGCGCGGGCACGACGGCGAAGAGCATCCCTCCGAGCAGCGCGAGCAGCCACCCGCCGAGCTCCGCCCCCTCGGCGCGCCCGGCCGCGAGCGTCGTGCCGACCGAGGTCGCCCAGGCGGAGGCGCCCAGCCCGGCCACGAGGCCGAGGGTCGCCAGCAGGAGCCGCGGGGCGCGCCCGACGACCGCCGCCACGAGGCCCGCGACGGCCGGGAGCCCGGAGAGCACGAGGGCGATCGCGAGCAGAGCGCCCGTCGACGCGGTCGCATCGGCCGCCCCGGTGCCCGACCAGTGCGAGGCGAGCTCCGCGGGCAGCGCGTCGTCCAGGACGAGGCGCGAGACGAGCACTCCGGCGGCGGGGAGCAGGAGGGACGCGGCGGCGAGGAGCTCGCGGCGGCGGTCGGCGGTGGCGGTCATGATCCGGTCCTCTCGATCAGGCGGACGAGCTCCGCCGGGGTGATGCCGCTGCGGCGGGCCTCCGCGAGCAGCTCGTCGACCAGGGCGGTCACGCGCACGAGCCCGGGCCCGGCCGACTCCGTGATCCACGCGCCGCGGCCCCGGCGCATCTGGAGGATCCCGTCGTCGCGCAGGGCGGCGTACGCGCGCAGCACGGTGTGCATGTTGATGCCGAGCGAGTCGGCGAGCTCGCGGGCGGGCGGCAGGCGGTCGCCCGCCGAGAGCTCGCCCCGGGCGACGGCCGAGCGCACCTGCGACTCCAGCTGGTCGGCGAGCGAGCCCGCCGCGGAGTGGTCGACCCGGAACAACATGTTCACAATGTTAGTAGAACAAGCAGTGCACCACCAGGCCCTCAGTGCAGCGCGAGCGACACCGCCAGCACCACCATCACGACCGCCACGGCCGCGTCGAGGATCCGCCAGGCCCCGCGGCTCCGGAACAGCGGCCGCAGCGCCCGCGCCCCGAAGCCGAGAGCGGTGAACCACAGCACGCTCCCGGCCGCCGCCCCCGCCCCGAACCACCAGCGCTCGTCGCCGTGCGTGTTCGCCACCGACCCGAGCAGCACGACCGTGTCGAGGTAGACGTGCGGGTTGAGCAGCGTGAGCGCCAGGCACGTGCCGATCGCCGTGCGGAGCGACGTCGAGGCGCCGGCCGGATCGCCGTCGAGGGTCCCCGGCCGCAGTGCGCGCCTCGCCGCCATCACCGCGTAGGCGAGGAGGAAGGCGATGCCGCCCCAGCGGATCACCACCAGCAGCCACGGCGCCGACTCCAGGACCGCTCCGATCCCCGCGATCCCGAGCACGATCAGCGCGGCGTCGCAGAGCGCGCAGATCGCGACGACGGCGGGCACGTGCTCGCGGCGGAGGCCCTGGCGGAGCACGAAGGCGTTCTGCGCGCCGATCGCGATGATGAGCGAGAGGCCGAAGCCGAGGCCGGAGAGGGCGGCGAGGAGGGGGGACACGCTCCGACGCTAGGGCGGGGCAGTTCTGTAGACCAGCTCATGCTCCTTCAGTACCGTAAGCAGCACTGATGCTGACAGACGACCTCGACCTCTCCCGCCTGCGCGCGCTCGCCGCCTCCGTCCGGTACGGCTCCTTCGACGCCGCCGCCCGGGCCCTGCACATCACCCCCTCCGCCCTCAGCCAGCGGATCAAGGCGCTCGAGACCGCCGCAGGCCGCGTCCTGCTGGTGCGCTCGCGCCCGGTCGTCGCGACCGAGGCCGGTGCCGGGCTCCTCCGCCTCGCCCGTCAGATCGAGCTCCTCGCCGACGACGCCGTCCGCTCGCTCGGCGGCGAGGACGCGGAGGGGGCGGGCCCCGTCGTCCTCCCGCTCGCCGTCAACGCCGACTCCCTGGCCACCTGGGTGCTGCCCGCGCTCGCCTCCGTCCCCGACGTCGTGGTGGAGCTGCACCGCGAGGACCAGGCGCACACGACCGCGTTCCTCCGCGACGGCACCGTGCTGGCGGCCGTCACCGGAGAGTCGGAAGCGGTGCTCGGCTGCACCGTCGCACCGCTCGGAGTGATGCGGTACCGCGCCATGGCCTCGCCCGCGTTCGCCGAGCGCTGGTTCCCTGACGGCGGCACGGCCGGCCTCGCGAGCGCTCCGCTGGTCGTCTTCGACGAGAAGGACCGCCTGCAGGACGACTTCCTCCGGGCCGCCGGCGTCGACGGCAGACCGCCGCAGCACCGCGTCCCCGGATCGACCGACTTCGAGCGGGCCGTGCGCCTGGGCATGGGGTGGGGGATGCTGCCCGAGCTGCAGGCCCCGGTCGGCGGCGAGGGCCTCGTCGAGCTGGGCGGCGACCCCGTCGACGTCCCCCTCTACTGGCAGCAGTGGGCCCTGCACACGCCCGCCCTCGACGCGGTCGCCGCGGCCGTCTCCGCCGCCGCGCGCGCTGCGCTCCGCTGACCCGCGCGCTGACCTGCGCCGCGCTGACCCGCGCGCTGACCTGCGCTGCGCTGACCCGCGCGCTGACCTGCGCTGCGCTGACCCGCGCGCTGACCCGCGCTGCGCTGACCCGCGCCGCCGGGGAGGCGCTCAGACCGCGAACACGTCGCGGAGGGTCACCGTCTCGAGCGAGCGCTCGCGGAGGATGTCGACGAGCCGCGCGTAGACCTGCGTCACAGGATCGAAGTTCGCGTGCCCGATCACGATGTGCTGCGGCAGGAACCACTGGTCCGCGAAGCCGACCACCTGCTCCGGCGTGATCCGCCCGGAGTCCGAGAGCGAGCCGTACCAGAGCACCGTCGCCGTGTAGCCGATCGCCGACGCGGCGGCCCGGCTCCGCTCGTCCGTGTAGCCGAACGGCGGCCGGTAGAAGGGCGCCGCCTCCACCCCGTAGGTCGAGCGGATGAAGTCGCCGTTGCGGCCCAGCTCCTCCTGCACGCCGTCGCTCGAGAGGCTCGTCAGGTCGGCGTGCGACCAGGTGTGGTTCGCGAGCTGCACCTGCCCCGAGGCGACGAGCGGAGCCAGCAGCGGCGCGTTCACGGTCCACGAGTCGTACTTCCCGTTGAGGAAGAAGGTCAGCCGGGTGCCGGTGTCGCGGGCGAACTGCGCGTAGGCGGCGACCACGTCGGAGTCCGCGCCGTCGTCGACGGTCCAGGCGAGCGTGCTCCCCTCGCCGGGCAGCTCCGAGATCGTGCCGGAGGGCAGCGGCGCCTTCCGCCGCACCGGAGTCGCCGCGGCGGTCATGGTCGGCACGGGGCGGGGAGGGGTCGGGACGGCCGTCGGCGCGGCGGACGGCAGCACCGCCGCCGGCGCCGTGCTCGGCGGGAGCGCCGCGGGAGCGGGCCGGGCGGGCGTGCACCCCGTCAGCGCGACCGCCGAGGAGGCGATCCCCAGCAGCAGCGCGCGTCGCCTCAACCGGTCCACGGGCCCCCCTCGCGAGCCCCGTCCCCCGGAGCGTCCCCGCGACCGTAGCGGTCGGGGAGGGAACGGGCAACGCGGCGCGACACCCCTCCCTCCCCGCAGCCTCTACCGGAAGGTGCGCCTGACCGCGTTGTTCGCCGGCGTGGGATCGGTGGCGGCGGTCGACACCCTGGCGTCGATCGTCGTGGCGGCCGGCCGGTCGACGAGCGTCACCGAGTAGGTGGTGCTCCGCCCGGCCGAGACGCTCGGCGCGGTCCAGGTGAGGACCGTCGTGCCCGCGGCCGAGCCCTTCGTCTGCACGGCGCCGGGCGCACTCGCCACCGTTCCGCTGACGACGACCCGGGTGGTCGTCGTCGCCGCGTCCCGGGTGCCGGTGTTCCGGACGGTGATCGTGCCCGAGAGCGGGGCCGTCGCCGCCAGTCCCGGCGCCGGCGCCAGCGTCAGCGTCAGGTCGGCGCGGGTGGAGGACTTCACCTGCAGCGACTGCGTCACCGAGGTCGCGGCGAGCCACGCCGAGTCGCCCGCCTGCGTGGCCCGGACGGTGCAGCTCGCCGCGCCCGTCAGCCGCACCGTCGCCGTGCCCGCGCCGGTCGCGGTCAGCGTGCAGCTGCCGCTCGCGTACAGCTTCACGGGCAGACCGGAGGAGGCGGTGGCCGCGACCGGGTAGGCGATCCCCTTCTCGGGCGAGGACGGCATCGCGGTCGAGAAGGCGACCTTCTGCGCCTTCTTCTTCTGGGGGACGACCGCGGCGACCGCGATCGACTGGGTCGCCTGGGGAGCCGCGTCGTGCGAGGCGTCGCCGGCCTGATCCGCGGTGACCGTGCAGGTGCCGGATCCGCTGAAGGTCACGACGCCGCTCGCGAGCGAGCACGCGCCCGTGGCGCCGATCGTGACCGGCAGGTCGGAGGAGCCGCCCGCCGCGGTCGGCGTGTAGCGGCCGCCCGCGGTCGCCGTGCTCGGAGCCGCGGAGGTGAAGGCGACGGTCTGCAGCGCCTTGCCGATCGGGAAGGTCCGGACGACCTGCTCCGCGGGTGCGTGAGCGTCGTCGCCGGCCTGGTCCAGCGTCAGCGTGCAGGTGCCGACGGAGTCGTAGGACACCGTGCCGTCCTCTCCCAGCGAGCAGGAGTCGGAGGCGTCGAGCACCGGGTCGGCGCTCGACGGGCCGCGGATGATCGACGGGGTCCAGGAGCCGCCGATCCGGGCGTCCGTCGGAGCGGCGTCGCGGAACGTCACCGCTCCCGCCGCCGCGCCGACCTCCACCGACTGCGAGATCCGCGGAGCCGCCGAGTGGCGCTCGTCCCCGGCCTGGTCCGCGGTCACCGTGCAGGTGCCGGAGCGGGTGAAGGACACGACCCCGCCCGCGATCGTGCAGGACCCGGCCGCTCCGAGCACCACGGGGGCGCTCGACGCGCCGGCCGTCACGACGGGCGTGTAGGAGCCCCCCGCGACCGCCGCGTCGGGGACCGGCGAGGCGAACGCCAGCGTCTGGCCGAGGGCGCCGATCGCGAAGGTGCGGACGGCCTGCGGAGCGGCGCCGTACCGCGAGTCGCCCGCCTGGTCGAGCGTCAGCGTGCAGGTGCCGACGGAGTCGTGGGACACGACTCCTGCGGCCGCCGAGCATGCTCCGGAGGCGGTCAGCACCGGACGCGCCATGGAGGGCCCGGCGATGATCCGCGGGGTGGTCGTCCCGCCGACCGTCGCGCCGGTCGGCGCGTTGCCGCCGAAGGAGACGGTGCCCGCGAGCAGTCCGACCGCGATCACCTGCGAGGCCCGCTCCGCCGCGTCGTACCGGGCGTCGCCCGTCTGGTCGGCGGTCACCGTGCAGGTGCCCGATCCGGTGAAGGCGACGACCCCGTTGGTGAGCGTGCAGGACCCGGAGGCTCCGAGCACCACGGGCCGCCCGGAGGCTCCTCCGGTCGCGGTCGGACGGTAGGTGCCGCCTGCGAGCGCCGAGTCCGGCGCCTGCGAGGTGAAGGCCACGGTCTGCGCGGTCCGGGTGATCTCGAAGCTGCGCACCGCCGTCGGCGCTGCGCTGTGGCGGGAGTCGCCCGCCTGGTCCAGCGTCAGCGTGCAGGTGCCGGCGGAGTCGTAGGAGACCAGTCGGAAGGGCCCGACGGAGCAGGCGCCGGAGGCCGTCAGCACCGGGGGAGCACTGGAGGGGCCGGCGACGACCGCGGCCGTCGAGGAGCCCCCGACCCGGGCCTCGGCCGGAGCATCGCCGCCGAACGCGACGGTGCCCGCGAGCTGCGAGACCGCGACGGTCTGCGAGGCCTGCGCCGCCGCGGCGTAGCGCCCGTCGCCCGCCTGGTCCGCCGTGACGGTGCAGGTGCCGCTGCCGGCGAAGGTGACGACGCCGTCCGCGAGCGTGCAGGCGCCGGTCGCTCCGATCGTCACGGGGAGCCCGGAGGCGCCGCCCGTCGCGGTCGGAGTGAGCGTGTCGCCGGACGTGGCCGTCGACGGCGCGGTCGAGGTGAAGGCGACGGTCTGCGCGATCGCGGTGATCTCGAAGGTCTGGACCGCCCGCGCAGTGCCGTAGGTGGCGTCGCGGTAGTGGATCGCCGTCAGCGTGCAGGTGCCCGCGGAGTCGAACCGGACGGCGCCGTTCTCGCCGTCGGAGCAGGCGCCCGAGACGCTGAGCACCGAGGGGCCGGAGGACGGGCCGCGCGTGAAGGCGGGAGTGAAGGATCCGCCGACCTCCGCGTCGGTCGGGACGGCGGTCGTGAACGCCACGGAGCCGGGCGCGTAGCCGACCTCCACTTCCTGCACGGCGGGCCGGGCGCTGTCGTACTGCCGGTTGCCGTTCTGGTAGGCGAAGACGCCGCAGACGCCCTTCGTGGTGAAGGTGACCACGCCGTCCTTCGCGGAGCACGTCGCGGTGGTGAGGAGGAACGGAGCGATGCCCGAGGCGCCGCCCTCGATCACCGGGCGGTACGTGTCCCCCAGGACGGCGCCGACCGGAGGCGCGCTCGTGATCCGGACCGTCTGCGGGAGGAAGTAGATCGAGTACTCCTGCTCGGCGTGCCGCGCGGGCCAGTAGCCGTCTCCGGGCTGGTCGAGGGACAGGACGCAGAGCCCGGCCCCGTCGTTCCGCACGGTCACTCCGTCCGGGAGGATCGAGCAGTCTCGGCTCGCGGAGAGCACGGGCACGCCCTTCGACGGGCCGCGCACGATCGTCGGCCGGTACGTCTCGAGCGACACCGCGTGCGGGGGCGCGGTGCTCCCGAAGGAGAGGTTCCCCTCGGGAGTCCCGACCGTGATGACCTGCCGGACCTGCGGAGCGGCGTCGTGTCGATCGTCCGCGGCCTGGTCGATCGTCACCGTGCAGGTGCCGTCGCCGAAGAACGTCACCACGTCGTCCGCGATGGTGCAGTTGCCGTTCTCGATCACCGCGATCACGAGCGGGTTGCCCGAGCCGCCGCCGGTCGCCTCGACCGTGTACCGGTCGTCGGTGAACACCCGGTCGGGCGGAGTCGAGGTGACGACGACCGTCTGGGGGATCCGCGAGATCGGGACGAAGCGCACCAGGCCGTCGGCGGCCGCGTACACGTCGTCGCCCGGCTGGTCGAACTGCACGCCGCAGGTCGAGGGCTCGGTGTAGGTCAGGATCTGCGCACCCGTCGCGTCGGGGGCGACGGTGCAGCCGAAGAAGGTCCTGACGAGCACCGGCAGTCCCGAGCTCGAGGTCGCCGTGGCGACGCCGGTCGACTCCAGGACGCCGGTCTTCGGCACCGCGACCGTCAGCGTCTGCGACGCCTTCGCGACCTCGAGATCGAAGGAGGCGCGCCCCGCGGTGTAGTGGTCGTCGCCGGCCTGATCGGCGGTCACGGTGCAGGTGCCGCCGCGCGTGAAGGTCACGACGCCGTCGGCGATCGCGCAGGATCCGGTCGCTCCGATCGAGACGGGGCTCCCGGAGCCGCCGCCGGTGGCCGTCGGGGTGAAGGTGCCCAGCGCCGTCGGCGCGGTCGGCCGCGAGGAGGTGAAGGCGACCGTCTGCGAGAACTTCCGGACCGTGATCCGGAACGAGGACGTGCCGGTGTTGCCGGCCTCGTCGTCCGCGCTGCAGTCGACCGTCGTGTCCCCGATCGGGAAGACGCTCCCCGAGGCGGGCGTGCAGGTCGAGCCCACGGCTCCGTCGACCGCGTCCTCCGCGGAGGAGGCGAAGGTGACGACGGCGCCGGAGACGTCGACCGGCTCGGCCGTGACGGCGGCGGGCACGGTCACGACGGGGGCAGAGCGGTCGGCCAGCGCGAAGGTGCCGGGGATCGACCGGAGGGTGTAGTTCGGCCCCGCATCGCCTCCGTCGCACCTGGTGACGTAGTCGCCGACGGGCGTGCGCGCTCCGACCGTCACCTTCCCGGTGCCGTCCGCCGTGTAGTAGGCGCCGGTCGGCTCGGTGACGAAGCGGTCGGTTCCAGCGAAGCCGTCGGCCGTGCAGGTGACCGTCGGGGCGGTCGCGGTGCCGTGCGCCTGCGTCCCGGCGCTCGACGCGGTCACCGTGAGGGGCGCCGGCGAGATCGTGAGCGCGCCGTCGATGGTGATCAGCTGTCCCGAGGGGTTCGTCAGGCCGGAGCAGCGCGTGGGGTAGCGGCCGACGGGGGTCGTCGCGGAGAGCGCCAGCGGCGTCCTGAATCCGGTGTCGGACGCCGCGAAGGCGCCGCAGGAGACGGTCCCCGAGGGGGAGCCGGTCACGGAGGCGGTGATCGCGGGGGGAGTGGATCCGTAGGTCGACGAGGGCGAGGAGGCGGTCACCATCGGGACAGCCGCGACGATGCGCAGCGCGCCGTCCTTGTACCCCGCGATCGTGTAGTCGCTGCTGACCTTCGCGCCGCTGCACCGCGTGGTGAAGGTGGTGAAGGTGGAGGTGGGCCAGTTCGGGATCAAGCGGTAGATGACGTCGTCCGCCGTGACGATCGGCCGGTAGACGCCGGCCGTGAGCGGGGCGCCGAAGGTGTCGGAGCCGACGAAGGCGGCCGTGCAGCGCAGGTCGGGGGACGGCGCGCCTCGCGGGTAGTCGACCGTCGGAGCGGTGACCGTGAGCGCCTTCGGCTTCGCCGTGAAGCTCTGCAGGGGCTCGCCCGCCCAGCCCAGAGGAGCGAGCGCGTCGAGCCTCGCCGCGAGCGTGCAGACGCCGGCGTGGAGCACGGTCACCCTCATGCCGCTGACGGAGCAGGTCTCGGCGGTCCTGCTGCTCAGGACGATCGAGCGGCCGGGCACATCGACGGCCTGCGCGTAGGGGCTCGCGTCGAAGGAGTCGCCGTACGCCTTCTGCGGGAGCGTCGACAGGTCGAAGCGCACGCCGCCCACCGCCACGGTGGCCGGCTCGCTGCGGACGCTGCCCCCGCAGGTGGTCAGGGTCGCCCGGTAGCGGTAGGAGCCGGTGGGATCGGGGCCGGCCTCGAGGAACGCGGTCCCGTCCTCCCGGGCGCCCGCCCGGCCGAGGGCGGGCTTCCACGTGGCGCCGCCGTCGGTGGACCTCTCCCACGACACGGCGGGGATGCCGCCGTAGACGGCCGAGACGCTCACGCCCATCGTCAGCGTGTAGATCTGGTTGGTGACGCCCGCGATGTCCGAGGGCTGCCGGGTGATGACGGGTGCCGCGGCGCACGCGCGCACCTCGTGGCGCAGAGCGGGGAGCGCCGACCAGCTCCCGCGTCCCGCCTCGGCGGCGGTGATGGTGTCGGGATAGTGCGCGCGGATCTCGTTCCAGCCCTGCGGGATGTCCCTCGTGGTCAGCACGCCGACGCCGTCCGCGTCGAGGGTCACCCTGCTGGTGCCCGCACCGGTGAGGATCTCGACGGTGCCGCCGGCGGCCACCGGCCGGCCCAGGCTCGGGATGGTCACCCTCGCGGTGACGGTGACCTCCTGCCCGAGCATCGAGAAGTCGGGGGTGCGCGTCACGGTCACGGCGGTGTCGTACACCGGAGCGACCACGGGGTCGGCCGCCGTCGGGCCGGCCGTCTGCGAGATCCTCGTCACGCTCGGGTGCACGTAGCTCGAGCCGCCGCCGCCGGCGCCGGGGTCGTTCATGACGCCGAGGGTGTCGTTCATGCTGCCGAACACGTAGGGCGATCCGCCGCCGCCGCCGTACCACCAGCCTGCCCCGCCGCCGCCGCCGCTGTGGCCGGGGAACGAGCAGTTGCCGCCGCCGCCGCGGGAGGCGCCGGCGTCGGCGCCCTTGCCGTCGTTGAGGAACACGCCCCACTGGCCGTTGTTGCCGTCGGCGCACTCGCCGAACGTGCTGTAGCCGCGGGCGCCGGGCGAGCCGCCCGAGCTCTGCCCGGCCGCGCCGCCGCCGCCGCCGTCGGCCGCGTTGTTCCTGCCGCCGTTCCCGCCGCCCCTCGCGCCGCTGCCGGCGTCGGCGTCGCCGCCGACCGAGGACCGCCCGCCGCCGCCTCCGCCGCCCGCCGCCACGGCGAGGGCGTGCTGACAGCCGTCCGAGCCGGCCGTGCTGAGGTACTGGGCGTCGCCGCCCGCGCCGCCGGAGTCGCCCGCGTAGACGCCGCCGTTCACGTAGCGCGTGGCGCCTGCCGCTCCGGCCGGGGCGCCGGTGAGGCGCCCGATCTCCAGCACCTGCCCGGGTGTGACGGGCACCTCCACGACGAGGCTGGAGCCGCGTCCGCCGGCGTTGCCCGTCCCGAGGCCGCTCGCACCCTTCCCGCCGTTCTGGCCGCTGAGGACGGCGCGGACCGTCGAGACCCCGGTCGCGGGAACGGTGTACTGCGACACCGTCGAGACCTTCGGGGAGGTGAAGCACGCGGTGCTGAAGACCGGCGCCGCCGACGCGGTCGGCGCGGCCACGACGCTGAGTCCTGCGCCCGCTACGAGCACGGCCGCGGCGACGAGGGAACGGAGGAAGGACTGGCGCATGTGCTGCTACTCCCGGCTGCTGCCGGGAGCGGGCGCCCGCGGTCGGCTCAGAGTAGGGCGGTAGTCGACCCGCGAGGAAGGCGCAAGATACACGAACGCCCTGCTCGGGGGGTACGGGAGGCCACTTCTGCCGGAATCTCCCAGGAAGTCCCCGTGCACGTCGGGGCGGCGTCCCCACCCTGTCGGGGCAGTGTCCCACCCTGTCGGGGGAGTGTCCCCGCCCTATTGCGGCCGCCGCCCGGGTCGCGTAGCCTAGCGAGGTTGCGTGCATCTGCACGCGCTTGCGTGCTGCCCACCGGGCAGGAGCTCCGGCTCCGGCCGGACAGGCGGGCGGTGCGCCGACAAGTGACCTTGGGTGGGTCGGGCGGGGCTTCGTGCCGCGCGTGATCCACGGTAACCACACATGGAGGAAACCATGGCAGCAGTCTGCCAGGTGACCGGAGCCGTCCCCGGCTTCGGGCACGCCATCTCGCACTCGCACCGGCGCACCAAGCGCCGCTTCGACCCGAACGTGCAGAAGAAGACGTACTACGTGCCGTCGCTTCGCCGTAACGTCACCCTGACCCTCTCGGCCAAGGGCATCAAGGTCATCGACGCCCGTGGCATCGAGTCCGTCGTCAAGGATGTTCTCGCTCGCGGGGTGAAGATCTAATGGCCAAGCAGCAGGACGTCCGTCCGATCATCAAGCTCCGTTCGACGGCCGGCACCGGTTACACCTACGTGACCAAGAAGAACCGCCGCAACGACCCCGACCGTCTCGTGCTCAAGAAGTACGACCCCGTAGTGCGCAAGCACGTCGACTTCCGCGAGGAGCGCTAAGTATGGCCAAGAAGAGCAAGATCGCCCGCAACGAGCAGCGCAAGGTGATCGTCGACCGCTACGCCGCCAAGCGCCTCGAGCTGAAGAAGGCCCTGGTCGACCCGGCCGGGACCGACGAGACCCGTGAGGCCGCCCGCGTCGGCCTCCAGAAGCTCCCCCGCAACGCCTCGCCCGTCCGCGTCCGCTCGCGCGACGCCGTCGACGGCCGCCCCCGCGGCAACCTCACGAAGTTCGGCATCTCGCGTGTCCGCTTCCGTGACATGGCGCACCGCGGCGAGCTGCCCGGCATCACCAAGTCCAGCTGGTGACCGAGCGCCGCTAGCGGCGTGAACGATCGAAGGCCCGTGATCCATCGGATCGCGGGCCTTCGTCGTCCCGCCGGCGGACGTAAAATGTGCGGATGACCGACTCCAGCCTGCCCACCGTCGCCGAGATCGCGGCGCTCATCGACCACGCGATCCTGAAGCCCGAGCTCACCCGCGCCGAGGTCGACGCCCAGCTCGACGAGGCGCGCGCGTCCGGCGTGTTCAGCGTCTGCGTCCGCCCCTCCGACATCGCCCACTCGGTCGCCCGGCTCGAGGGCTCCGGCGTCCTGGTCGGCACGGTCATCGGCTTCCCCCACGGCACCACCTCGACCGCGGCGAAGGTCGCGGAGTCGCGTCAGGCGCTCGCCGACGGCGCGTCCGAGCTCGACATGGTCGTCAACATCGGCCGCCTCCGCAGCGGCCTGCTCCAGGACGTCGAGGACGACGTCCGCGCCGTGGTCGAGGCCGCCGAGGGCCACGTCGTCAAGGTCATCCTCGAGACGAGCCTCCTCGACGACGAGCAGGTCGTCGAGGGCAGCCGGGCGGCCGAGCGTGCCGGCGCGGACTTCGTGAAGACCGCCACCGGCTTCGCGGGCGGAGGCGCGAACGAGCACGACCTCCGCCTCATGCGCGGTGCCGTCTCGGAGGCCGTCCAGGTGAAGGCGTCCGGCGGCGTCCGCGACCTCGACACGCTCCTCGCCTACCGCGGCCTCGGCGTCACCCGCTTCGGCACGAGCGGCTCCGCGACCATCCTCGGCGACCTCGCCGCGCGGCACTCGGGCGACTCCTCCGCGGCACGTGTCGACTCCGCCTCCTACTGACGGAGCGGCCGACGAGGGCCGCACCGCACCCGCCGACCGGATGACGCCCCTGCGCCTGCGCCCGGGCCGCGCCGGCCGGTGGGCGGAGCGGACCCGCCGCCCCCTCGACGAGATCGCCCGCGCCCTCAAGGAGCGCGTCTACGCGACCTTCACGGGCCTGGCCGTGGTGATGATCTACCTCGTCGGCGACCACCCCGACGCGGTCCACGCCCTCCAGAGCCTCGTGATCTCGATCATCGGGATCTCCGCCGCGGGCTTCGTCGCCGAGGTGATCGCGCACCAGGTCGTGCACGCCTCGGAGCCCTCGCGCTCCGAGACGCACACCATGCTGCGGATCGCGGGCGGGGCGCTCGCCTCGGCGTCGCTGCCGGTCCTCGCGCTCGGTGCCGCGGCGCTGGGCTGGATCGATGCGACGGTCGCGCTGCGGATCGGCGCGGGCGTCTACGTCGCCACGCTCGCGGGGATCGCCCTCATCGCCGTCGTGCGCGCGGGTCTCTCCTGGAAGGAGAGCCTCGTCTCGCTGCTCGGTATCGTGGGCCTCGGCGTGCTGGTCGTCGGCGTGCTCGCGCTCGCGCACTGATCCGGAGGCGCCGCCGCGCGTAGGCTCGGACGGATGACGTCACGCACCAGAGTCGAGCTCGGCCGCCGGGAGGACCTCGGCGCCGACTGCGCGAACTGCTTCGGCCTGTGCTGCGTGGCCCTCGCCTTCGCCCGCTCCGCCGACTTCCCGTTCGACAAGCGCGCCGGGGACCCGTGCGTCAACCTCGACGGCGAGGACGCGTGCACGATCCACCGCCGGCTCCGGCCGCAGGGCTTCGTCGGCTGCACCGTCTTCGACTGCTTCGGCGCCGGTCAGAAGGTCTCGCAGCAGACGTTCGGCGGCGTCTCCTGGCGGTCCGACCCGGCCGTGCGCGAGCGGATGTTCGCGGTGTTCCCGCTGATGCGCCGCCTGCACGAGCTGCTCTGGTACCTCGACTCCGCTCTGGCGCTGCCTGGCGTCGGCGCGCCGCTCCTCGACGAGCTGCGCGAGCGGTTCGACGCGGTGCACGCGCACACCCTCGGCGAGCCGGAGCAGGTGGTCGCGGTCGACGTCGACGCGGAGTACGGAGCGTCCCGGCCGCTCCTGATCGCGGCGAGCGCGGCCGCTCGCGCAGGAGCGGTGCCGGCTGCCCGCCGGTCGAAGGGCCGTCGGCTCGCTCCGGGTGCCGATCTGGCGGGCGCACCGCTCCGGAACGCGGACCTGCGGGGAGCGGATCTGCGGGGCGCGCTCCTCCTCGCCGCGGACCTGCGGGGTGCGGATCTGCAGCGGTGCGACCTGCTGGGGGTGGACCTTCGCGATGCGGACGTGTCCGGTGCGCGGCTCGCCGAGGCGGTCTACCTCACCCAGGCGCAGGTGAACAGCGCCCGAGGGGATGCGGCGACCACGCTGCCGTCGCACTTCGAGCGTCCGTCGCACTGGGGCGGCTAGGCCCCCACGTCAGAGGCTGCGGGGGCCGCCCAGCGACTCGTCGCCGCCCTCGTCGTCGACGCCGAGGGCCTCGACGATCTCGCGGCCGAGGAGGTGCGCGCCGCTCCAGCCCTCGATGACGCACCGGGGGAACGCCTCGCGGTCCGGGGAGCCGAGCCATGCGGCCGCGGCCTCGCGGGCCCACGCCTCGGAGGCGTACACGCCGATGATCTCTGTGCGGTCGTCCCACGGCGTCGCGGTCGAGAGCACGAAGTGGTCACCGTTCACGATCGGATCTCCTCCGGCTCTCGGGGTTCAGCGACCCCGTGGGAGTGCGGGACCGGACCGGACGCTACCCGTGGGCGGGGGAGCACGTCTCCGGGGTCGACACGAGCGCGGATGAAGGCTACGGGAACGTCGAGCGCGGCGCGATCACCCGATGGTCCCACGCAGGCGGGCGTTCAGCCCACCCAGAGCCGTCGCGATCTCGTTCTCGTCACTTTCGGGGAGGAGGGCTCCGCCCTGCTCGAGGCCGTGGCGCAGGGCCTCGACCTCCTCAGGGGGGAGGCCGCCGCTGTCGAGGAGGGCCTGGAGGGCGGCGAGGATGCCGACGAGGGCGACGGCGTCGTCCAGGTCGAGGGGGCGGACGCAGGACTTGTCCATGTCATCGCTCCTGTTCGGGTCAGGGGTTCGGGGG
>NZ_PSUE01000017.1:0-76823 GCF_002931645.1 Rathayibacter sp. AY2B5
GCCCCCGCTCCGTCGGCTCCCGCCCCGGCCGCCGCCGCGCCTGCGCCCGCTGCCGCCGCGCCCACCGCCTCCCCGGAGCCCACCGACTCCAACCCCGGCTACGTCACCCCGCTCGTGCGCAAGCTCGCGGGCGAGAACGGCATCGACCTCTCCACCCTCACGGGAACCGGAGTCGGCGGCCGCATCCGCAAGCAGGACGTCCTCGACGCGGTCGAGGCCGCCAAGTCGGCTCCGGCCGCCCCGGTCTCGGCGCCCGCCGCCGCCGCCGCCAAGGCCGCGCGCACCCCGCTCGAGACCTCCCCCCTCCGCGGCACCACGCAGCCGATGTCTCGCCTGCGCAAGGTCCTCGCGCAGCGCGCCGTCGAGTCGATGCAGACGAGCGCCCAGCTCACCTCGGTCATCGAGGTCGACGTCACGGCGGTCGCCCGCTTCCGCGACTCGGTCAAGAAGAGCTTCCAGGAGAAGACCGGCGCCAAGCTGTCCTTCCTCCCGTTCTTCGCCCTCGCGGCGGCCGAGGCGCTCAAGGCCTACCCGGTGATCAACTCGACCCTCGACGGCGAGTCGATCGTCTACCCGGACCACGAGAACATCAGCATCGCTGTCGACACCGAGCGCGGCCTGCTGACCCCGGTCCTCAAGAACGCGTCCGAGCTGAACCTCGCGCAGATCGCCTCCACCATCGGAGACCTGGCCGAGCGCACCCGCAACAACAAGCTGAAGCCCGACGAGCTCGCCGGCGGCACCTTCACGCTGACCAACACCGGTTCGCGCGGGGCCCTGTTCGACACTCCCGTCGTGTTCCTGCCGCAGACCGCGATCCTCGGCACCGGCATCGTCACCAAGAAGCCGGCCGTCGTGCAGGTGGACGGTGCTGACGCCATCGCGATCCGCTCGACCGTCTTCCTCGCGCTCTCGTACGACCACCGCACGGTCGACGGAGCCGACGCGGCGCGCTTCCTGGTCGCGATCAAGGAGCGCCTCGAGGAGGGCTCGTTCGAGAACGACCTCGGCATCTGACACGCTCCCCCTGAGCGCGCCTCTCACGAGGTCGCTCCGGTGTAGACGTCGCGGATGAGCCAGCCGGCCTCCGTCCTGATGATCAGGACGGAGGCCGCTGTCGTCCCCGGGGCCGTCCGGAGGTGCACGACCGCCGATGCCCCGTTCACGTCGACGAGGACGGCCGACGCCTCCCCCGTCGCCGGGACAGCGGAGGCGGGGCCGTCCGCTGCGTCGCCGAGCGGCGAGTCCGCCGTGACCAGACCGCGGGCGCACTCCCGGTCCCCGCACGCGCGAACCGCGTCGATCAGCACCTCCGCCGCCTGCTCGGCGTCGAGTGAGGTCGCCGCGACCGGAGCCGGCGGTGCCGCGGTCGCCACCGCCGGCGGAGCCGACCGAGCCGGAACGGGCGCGGCTGCGGTCGACGCCTCCGCATCCTGCACCTGCCGATCGGGCCCGCCCGCGAGCGAACCGGCGAGCACCGCTCCCAGCACGATCGCCGTCCCGACCGAGAGCGGTCCCCGACGCCGGACGACGAACGCCCGGAGGCGGTCCTGCCAGCCGTCGAGCGGATGGACCCGCCGGTGCCGGGCAGTCGGAGCAGGCACCGCCTCCCGACCCCGTGCATCCGCGCCGGACGTCGGCAGCGCCCGCACCGCCTCGCCTATCCCCTGCGGATCCGCGAGTCCGTAGAGGTTGCCCTCCAGCGCCAGCAGGTCGCGGTGCCGCGCGAGGGCGGCGACCGGCAGCTCCGGGCAGAGCATCCCGAGGCGCTCCAGGACCCGCTGCAGCGCGTCGCGCGCCGCACGCGGGGTGTCGACGGCGGGCGTCGTCAGCAGCAGCAGGGGCCGACCCTTCTCCGTCAAGCCGATGTCGTCCGTCGTCGGAGCCAGCCATGCTCCCTCGAGCGCGGCCGAGCGGACCGCGCCCACCACGGGGGCGAGGAGGGTGACCGCGGCGCCGAGTCCGATCCCCCGCTCGACCCGCAGGAACCTCTCGAGCGTGGCGACGACGGGAGGGGCGGTCGACACGATGCACCTCCTCGGAGACGACTCCACCCGGACGATGCTCTCGCGGTGGCGGTGCTCGGCGAGCCGAGCCACCGGCGACGCCTGCAGCGCCTCGGCCTCCCGCGGCCGCATCGTCCGCTCGGCCGACGGTGCGGCGTCCGGCGCAGGCGTCCACCGCCTCCCCGTCTGCGCTCCGCCGATCCTCCGGCCCTGGACCGTCCCGCTGCTCGTCATGAGGCGAGCCTGACCGCAGGCCGAGGCGGAGGACGCCCGCCGATCCCGATCGGTGGAGGGATCGGCGCACGTGCCCTCTGTGGAGGAGTCGGATCCGCGTCCGGGGTCCGCCGCCGCGCTCCCGCTCGGTATCCTTGACGTCATGGCACGCAGCACGGAACCGTCGACGAAGGCGGTCAAGGAACCCGGACGTCTCAAGCAGATGTGGCAGGTGTTCCAGATGACCCGCCGCTACGACAGCAGCGCCGTCTGGATCATCCTCCTCGCGCTCCTGCTCCCGATCCTGCTCGGCGTGCTCCTCGGCATCCTGCTCGGCAACGGCAACGGCTTCGTGATCGCGCTGTGGATCATCGTGGGCGTGATGGCCGGCCTGGTCGCCGGACTCGCCGTGCTCTCGCGCCGCGCCGAGCGCGCCGCCTACGGGCAGATCGCCGGGCAGCCCGGCGCGGTCGGCGCCGTCCTGCGCAGCGGACTGCGCGGCACCTGGACCGGCGGCGAGATGCCCGTCGCCGTCAACGGCAAGACCCAGGACGCCGTCTACCGCGCCGTCGGCCGCGGAGGCGTCGTGCTGATCGCGGAGGGCCCCGCCTCCCGGACCAAGCGCATGCTCGAGGACGAGCGGCGCAAGGTGTCGCGGATCCTGCCGAACGTCCCCGTCACCTTCGTGCACGTCGGCTCCGACGCCGATGCGACTCCGCTGCACAAGGTGCCGAGCCGCCTCTCGAAGACGAAGAAGGTCCTCACCAAGGCCGAGGTCCTCGCGGTGAAGAACCGGCTCTCCTCGCTCAACACGTCGCTGCCCATCCCGAAGGGCGTCGACCCCTTCAAGGTGCGCCCTCAGCGATCGCGCTGACGCACGACGCGACAGGCCGGTCGGGATCTCTCCCGGCCGGCCTGCTTCGTCTGCGGCACGTCAGTAGCGGACGAGAACCGTCCCGGCCACCTTGTCATGGAAGCCGCGCTGGTCCGAGTCCCAGACGAGCGCCGGCACCAGCACGGCCAGCAGCACAGAGCGCACGATCGGGCGCCACACGCCGACCCAGCCCCCGCCGAGACGGATGACGCGCATCCCGAGCAGGCGGTGCCCGATGCTGCCGCCGATGGTGGGGATGAAGACGACCTGCAGCAGGACGAACAGCAGCAGGCTCGCCCAGCGGTCGTAGTCGAAGAACGCGAGCGACAGCAGAGCGGCGACGGCGAAGTCGACGGCCAGGGCGGCGATGCGGCGGCCGGACCGTCCGACCGAGAGGCGGCCCTCTCGGGGGAGGCCGAGACGCTCCCCCGGGTACGAGCTCGGGGCGGCGTCGGCGAAGGTCCTGCGGTCGGCGGCTGGCATCCTCCGATCCTATCCGCGGCGTCTCGGAGCGGACCGAGGAGCGGGTGGTCCGGCAGACGACGTGGAGCCCGACCCCGGACCGGCCCCGTAACATGTCGGAAACAACAGGGACACGGTGGGGAAACCCCCCGTCACTACCCTGGAACGGCTGCGCTCTGCAGCACCCCGTCACGCCATTGGAGACCTTTGCATGTTTAAAGATTCTTCCGAGGTGCTCTCGTTCATCAAGGACACGGACGTCAAGTTCCTCGACATCCGGTTCACCGATCTCCCCGGTGTCCAGCAGCACTTCAACATCCCCGCCTCGACTGTCGATGAGGAGTTCTTCTCCGTTGGTCAGCTCTTCGACGGGTCCTCGATCCGCGGATTCGCGAACATCCACGAATCGGACATGCAGCTGATCCCTGACGTGACCACCGCCTACGTGGACCCGTTCCGCGTCGAGCGCACGCTGATCCTCGTCTTCGACATCTACAACCCGCGCAACGGCGAGATCTACTCCAAGGACCCGCGTCAGGTCGCGAAGAAGGCCGAGAAGTACCTCGCGTCGACCGGCATCGCCGACACCGCGTTCTTCGCCCCCGAGGCGGAGTTCTACATCTTCGACGACGTCCGCTACGAGATCACGCAGAACTCCGCGTTCCACTCCGTCGACTCGGTCGAGGGCGCCTGGAACTCGGGACGCGTCGAGGAGGGCGGCAACCTCGGCAACAAGACGCCCTACAAGGGCGGCTACTTCCCGGTGAGCCCCGTCGACAAGCAGGCCGACCTCCGCGACGACATCTGCCTCAAGCTGATCGACGCCGGCCTCATCCTCGAGCGCTCGCACCACGAGGTGGGCACCGGCGGCCAGGCCGAGATCAACTACCGCTTCGACACGATGGTCCACGCGGCGGACGACATCCTGAAGTTCAAGTACATCGTCAAGAACACGGCCGAGCAGTGGGGCAAGACCGCCACGTTCATGCCGAAGCCGCTCTTCGGCGACAACGGCTCGGGCATGCACACCCACCAGTCGCTGTGGAACGACGGCACGCCGCTCTTCTACGACGAGAACGGCTACGGCGGTCTCTCGGACCTCGCGCGCTGGTACATCGGCGGCCTGCTCAAGCACGCCCCCGCCGTCCTCGCGTTCACGAACCCGACGGTCAACTCGTACCACCGCCTGATCCCGGGCTTCGAGGCGCCGGTCAACCTGGTCTACTCGGCCGGCAACCGCTCCGCGTCCATCCGCATCCCGATCACCGGCACGAACCCGAAGGCCAAGCGCATCGAGTTCCGTGCGCCCGACGCCTCCGGCAACCCGTACCTCGCGTTCGCCGCGCAGCTGATGGCGGGTCTCGACGGCATCAAGAACCGCATCGAGCCGCACGAGCCGGTCGACAAGGACCTCTACGAGCTGCCCCCCGAGGAGGCGAAGCTCATCCCGCAGGTCCCCGCGACCCTGGGCGAGGCTCTCGACGCCCTCGAAGCCGACCACGACTTCCTCCTCCAGGGCGGCGTGTTCACTCAGGAGCTCATCGACACCTGGATCGAGTACAAGCGCGAGAAGGAGATCAAGCCCCTCGCGCAGCGTCCTCACCCGTTCGAGTTCGAGCTGTACTACGGGGTCTGATCCCGCAGCACTGCCGAAGGGCCGTTCCTCCTCGGAGGGGCGGCCCTTCGCCGTCCCCGGCGCGCGGGCGTCAGCGGTAGGAGGAAGCGTCTCCCGCGGCCGGCCCGTAGAACAGGCGCTCGAAGACCGCGCGGGAGCGGCGGGTCACGCCGAGGTAGTCGTCCTCGAGCGCCGTCGCGGACCCGGCCGGGTACTCCAGCAGGCGCGCGACGCCCTCGAGCTGCCGGCGGTCGGTCGGGAGGACGTCGCTGGTGCGGTTGCCCCAGAGCGTGGTGCCCGAGCGGACACGGGACGCGAGGATCCACGCGGCGCGCAGCCGATCCGCGTCCTGCGGGCCGATCATGCCCTCCTCCTCCGCGACCGCGAGGGCGGTGAGGGTCGAGGTCGTCCGGAGCGCCGGGGTCCGCCGCGCGTGCTGCAGCTGGAGGAGCTGCACCAGCCACTCGACGTCGCTCAGCGATCCGCGGCCGAGCTTGAGGTGACGGCGCGGGTCGGCGCCCTGCGGCAGACGCTCGCTCTCGACCCGTGCCTTGATCCGCTTCACCTCGCGGATGTCACGGTCGGAGACCGCTCCCGGGTAGCGGACCCCGTCGGCCAGCTCCTCGAAGTCCTCGATGAGCGCCTGGTCCCCCGCTACTCCCCGCGCCCGGAGCAGCGCCTGCGCCTCCCACGTCAGCGACCAGCGGGCGTAGTAGGCGCGGTAGGAGTCGAGGGAGCGCACGAGCGGCCCGTTCTTGCCCTCGGGCCGCAGGTCGGCGTCGAGGTCGAGTGGCAGGCGGGAGTCCTCCGTGAGCCGGACCAGCTCGGCGACGACGAACTGCGAGTAGAGCTGGGCCTGGTGCGGCTCGGCGGTGCCGGGTCGCTGGACGTACATCACGTCGGCGTCGGAGCCGAACCCCAGCTCCGCCCCTCCGTACCGGCCCATGCCGATGATCGCGAACTCCGCGTCGGCGCCGGGCCGGGTCGCACTGCCGCGCCGGATGGCGGCGAGCACGCCGCCCAGCAGTGCGCTGATGATGTCGGTGAGGCTGGTCGCGATCTCCTCGATCGAGCTGAGGCCGAGCACGCCACCCATGGCGGTCCGCAGCACCTCGCGCCGGCGCATCGAGCGGAGGACCGAGGCGACCGCGTCGGGCGTCTCGTGCCGGGCGAGCACGGCGCGCACCTCCTCGGCGAGCTGGGCGGCGCTGCGGGGGCGGAGGGCGTCGTCGTCCTCGAGCCAGGCCGCCGACTCCGGGATGCGGTCGAGCAGCTCGCCGACGAAGCGCGATCCGGAGAGCACCGTGGTGAGCCGCTTGGCGGCTCCGGACGAGTCGCGCAGCATCCGGAGGAACCAGGGCGTCCCGCCCAGTGCGTCGCTGAGGCGCCGGAACGCGAGCAGGCCGTAGTCGGGGTCCGGTCCGTCGGCGAACCACTGCAGCATCACCGGCACGAGGTGGCGCTGGATGCTCGCGCGGCGCGAGACGCCCGAGGTCATCGCGGCGATGTGACCGAGCGCCCCGCGGGCGTCTGCGAAGCCGATGGCGGCGAGGCGCGCCTCCGCCTGGCCGGTGGACAGCTCGGCACCGCCGTCGGAGAGCGCGGCGACCGCGGAGAGCAGCGGACGGTAGAACAGGCGCTCGTGCAGGCCCCGGACGCGGTGCTTGATCCCGTTCCAGACGCTCAGCAGCTCCTCCGCCGTGCGGGCGAGCCCGCTGGAGCGGGCGAGGGTCCGCAGCTCGTGCTCGTCCCGCGGCATCAGGTGCGTACGCCGAAGGCGCCGCAGCTGGAGGCGGTGCTCGAGCAGCCGGAGTGCCCGGTAGTCCTGCGCGAACTCCTCGGCGGCGGAGCGGCCGATGTACCCGCGGTCGGCGAGGGCGCCCAGGGCGAGGAGAGTCCCGGGCATGCGGATCTCGTCGTCGGTCTGCCCGTGGACGAGCTGAAGCAGCTGCACCGTGAACTCGATGTCGCGCAGGCCGCCGGGCCCGAGCTTGATCTGGTAGTGGACGTCGTTCTGCGGGATGTTCTCGGTGACCCGCTCCCGCATCCGCTGCACCGACTCGACGAAGTTCTCGCGGGAGGCGCTCGACCAGACCTTGGGCGCGACCGCGTCGACGTACGCCCGCCCCAGCTCCTGGTCGCCGGCGAGCGGACGCGCCTTGAGCAGCGCCTGGAACTCCCAGCTCTTCGCCCACCGGTCGTAGTAGGTGATGTGCGACTCGAGGGTGCGCACGAGCGCGCCCTGCTTGCCCTCCGGGCGCAGGTTCGGGTCGACCTCCCAGAGCTCCGGCTCCATCGCCAGCGCAGAGGTCCCGCGCATGAGGAGCACGGCGAGCCGGGTGGCGACGTCGATCGCACGGGCGTTCGTCAGCTCCTTCTCCGGGTCGCCCTCGGCGACGAAGATCACGTCGACGTCGCTGACGTAGTTGAGCTCGGACGCTCCCGCCTTGCCCATGCCGATGACGGCGAAGCGGGTGGCGGCGACCTCGTCCCGGCCGAAGCGGCCTGGGCCCGTGCCCTCGACCAGCTCGGTCCGCGCCACGGCGAGGGACGCCTCCAGCGCGGCTCCGGCGAGGTCGGCCAGCGCCCTCGTCACCCGGTCGATCGCCGCGACGGGGTCGGCTTGGCTCAGATCGTGGACGACGATCCTGGTGAGGAGGCGGCGGTACCGGACGCGCAGCGCCGTCCAGCCCGCCTCCTCCCGGAGCGACGAGAAGCCGTCGACGGCGCCGACCGACTCGAGCAGCTCGGCCTTCATCTCGGCGCGCCCGGGGAGCGTGCGCACCGGCTCGAGCACGCTGGCCAGCTCGTCGGGCCGGCGCTGGAGGAAGTCGGCGAGGCCGGAGGAGGCCCCCACCACCAGAAGCAGCCGGGTCAGTGCCTCGTCGTCGGCGAGGACCGCGTCCATGCGGTCGCGGTGCCGCCGCAGCAGGTCGATCAGAGCGAGCAGCGCCTCGTCCGGGTCCGCCACCCGGGCGAAGGAGGGCAGCACCGACTCGAGCTGCCGCCCGGCGAGCTCCTCCGCCTCGGCCAGCCGCGCCCCGGTCTCGCCGAGCGCGGCGAAGCCGAGGCGTGCGACATCGCGGAGGGAGCGTTCACGGGGCATGGCCGAGGCGTCAGAGCATCTCGAGATTGCTGCGCAGCTCGTACGGCGTGACCTGGGCGCGGTACTCGGCCCAATCCTTCCGCTTGTTGAGCAGCACGAAGTTGAACACCTGCTCGCCCAGCGTCTCGGCCACGAGCTCGGACTCCTCCATCAGCGAGATGGCGCGGTCGAGGCTGGCGGGCAGAGCGCCGTAGCCGAGCGCCCGGCGCTCCGCGTCCGAGAGAGCCCACACGTTGTCCTCGGCCTCGGCCGGGAGCTCGTAGCCCTCCTCGATGCCCTTGAGCCCGGCCGCCAGGAGCAGCGAGTACGCCAGGTAGGGGTTCGCCGCGGAGTCCAGCGCCCGGTACTCGATGCGCGAGGACTGCCCCTTGTTCGGCTTGTAGAGCGGGACGCGCACGAGGGCGGACCGGTTGTTGTGGCCCCACGAGACGTAGCTGGGCGCCTCGTCGCCGCCCCAGAGCCGCTTGTAGGAGTTGACGAACTGGTTCGTCACGGCGGTGATCTCGGGGGCGTGCTTGAGCAGGCCCGCGATGAACTGACGGCCGAGCTTCGAGAGCTGGTACTGGGCGCCCTGCTCGTAGAACACGTTCACGTCGCCCTCGAAGAGCGAGAGATGCGTGTGCATGCCCGAGCCGGGGTGCCCGGAGAGCGGCTTCGGCATGAACGTCGCGTAGACGCCCTGCTCGATCGCCACCTCCTTGATCACGGTGCGGAAGGTCATGATGTTGTCGGCCGTGGTGAGCGCGTCCGCGTAGCGGAGGTCGATCTCGTTCTGGCCGGGGCCCGCCTCGTGGTGGCTGAACTCGACCGAGATGCCCAGATCCTCCAGCATGCGCACGGAGCGGCGGCGGAAGTCGTGCGCCGTGCCTCCGGGGACGTTGTCGAAGTACCCGGCGGAGTCGACCGGCTCCGGACCCTCGGCGCCGAAGGACGACGACTTGAGGAGGTAGAACTCGATCTCGGGGTGCGTGTAGAAGGTGAACCCGCGCTCGGCCGCCTTCGCCAGCGTGCGCTTGAGCACGTTGCGCGGGTCGGCGACGGCGGGCTGGCCGTCGGGCGTCGTGATGTCGCAGAACATCCGCGCCGTCGGGTCGATCTCTCCGCGCCACGGGAGGATCTGGAAGGTCGACGGGTCCGGATGCGCGAGGACGTCGGCCTCGAAGGAGCGGGTGAGGCCCTCGATGGCGGAGCCGTCGAAGCCGAGCCCCTCCGCGAACGCGCCCTCCACCTCGGCCGGCGCGATCGCGACCGACTTCAGCGTGCCGACGACGTCGGTGAACCAGAGGCGAACGAATTTGATCCCTCGCTCTTCAATGGTGCGAAGAACGAAGTCCCGTTGCTTGTCCATCCAGACCCCTCCTGTTTCGACCCTCAGGCTACTGCCTCCGACCGGGGCCCGCGGGGCGCCCGAGGTGCGCCGTAGACTGGCGCCCATGTCAGCGCAGCCCGTGAAACGCGTTCGAACCCGCCACTTCCAGAACGCGAAGGACTCCGGTGTCCGCATCACCGGGCTGACCAGCTACGACCAGCTCACGGCGAAGATCTTCGACGACGCCGGGATCGACTTCCTTCTCGTGGGCGACTCCGCCGGCAACACGGTGCTCGGCTACGACACCACTCTGCCCGTCACCGTCGACGAGCTCATCCCGCTGGCGCGTGCCGTCGCCGGAGCCGTCGAGCGCGCCTTCGTCGTCGCCGACATGCCCTTCGGCTCCTACGAGTCGGGTGCCGACGACGCGCTGCACACGGCGTTCCGCTTCATGAAGGAGACGCACGCGCACGCGGTGAAGCTCGAGGGCGGGGTCCGCTCCGCCGAGCAGATCCGGCGCATCGTCGAGGCGGGCATCCCCGTGATGGCGCACATCGGCTTCACGCCGCAGAGCGAGCACGGGCTCGGCGGCCACATGGTCCAGGGGCGCGGCGAGGGCATCGAGCAGCTGCTCGCCGACGCGCGAGCCGTCCAGGAGGCCGGGGCGTTCGCCGTCGTCCTCGAGATGGTGCCCGCGGACGCGGCACGTCAGGTGACGGAGGAGCTGCGCATCCCGACGATCGGAGTCGGAGCGGGACCGCACGTCGACGGACAGCTGCTCGTGTGGACGGACTTCGCCGGATTCACCACCGGCCGCATCCCCCGCTTCGTGAAGCAGTACGCAGATCTGCGCGGCGTGCTCACCGGAGCGGTCACCGCGTACCGGGACGACGTGGAGTCCGGCGCCTACCCCGGCGCCGAGCACAGCTACGAGTAGCCGCGGTCAGCGGTCCTCGGCGGCGTCCTCCTCGGCCCATTTGCGGCTGTTCTCGTGCAGCCGCTCGAGGGCGTGCTCCGCCTCCTCGCGAGAGGAGAAGGGTCCCACCCGGTCGACGGAGGGGGACACGAATCCCTGCTCCACCGTGCCGGCCTTGAGGTTGTACCACCAGGAGTTCGCGTCGCCGTCAGCCATGCCGCGATCCTACGCCGCAGCCCGCGTCGGTCCGCACCCCCGCCCTTCGCTAGCATGGCCGCTATGACTGCTGCGGCGACCGCCATCGGGATCGACATCGGGGGAACGGGCATCAAGGGGGCCTCGGTGGACCTGGCCGCGGGCACCCTGCTCAGCGACCGGATGAAGCTCGCCACTCCCCCGGGCGGCACGCCGAAGGACATCGTCGCCACCGTCCAGCAGATCCTCGAGAAGATCCCGGACCTGCCCTCGGACACCCCGGTCGGCATCTGCTTCCCCGCCGTCGTCGTCCACGGACGGACGATGTCGGCGGCGAACGTGTCGGACGAGTGGATCGGCCTCGAGGCCGAGAAGCTGTTCGAGGACGCGATCGGCCGGAACATCTTCTTCGTCAACGACGCCGATGCGGCGGGCTACGCCGAGTCGCGCTTCGGAGCGGCGAAGGACAAGGAGGGCCTGGTCATCATGACCACCCTCGGCACCGGCATCGGGACGGCGCAGATCCACGACGGGATCCTCATCCCCAACGCTGAGCTCGGCCACCTCGAGATCCACGGCGGCGACTACGAGAAGAAGGCCTCCTTCGCCGCCAAGGAGCGCGACGACCTCGACTACAAGCACTGGGCGAAGCGCCTGCAGCGCTACTACTCCCACCTCGAGGCGCTGCTCTGGCCCGATCTCTTCATCGTCGGCGGCGGCATCTCCAAGCACCACGACGAGTTCCTCCCGCTGCTCGACCTGCGCACCCCGATCATTCCGGCGGCGCTCCGCAACAACGCCGGCATCCTCGGCGCGGCCGCGCTCGCAGGGCGGGGCTGAGTCTTTTTCCTCGGCGGTCCCCGCCCGCCGAGGCGCGGTCGGCCTCGGGAGGTGACGCGTTCCGGGGAGCGGGGTGCGGACGGCTACGGCGAAACGCCGGCACGCGTTTCGCCGGTTCGCCTGGTGCGTGGCGCCGTGGCGCACGGACGTGATCGGACCTTCGGGGTCCAGCGGTCGCGGTGAGCCACGACGGGGCGGGGGCACCTGGTCCTCGGCGGGGATCCGCAGCGGCGTCTCAGGACCGTCCTCCGGGATCGGCGCCTGCCGGACGTCGTGCTGCACCGCGTCGTCCGCAGGAGGCAGCGCGAGAGATGGACCGCGCCAGTCCTGTCGAGTGGCGGCGCAAGGATGTATCGAGACCCGGGAACCGCCACGGCAGGCCGTCGCCCTGCCTGCGGGCGGGAGCGCGACCTCGGCGACCGGCGGAGACGCGAGATGCCCCGCCGGGGCGGGGCATCTCGTGGCGAAGGGGTCGGCTGATACGCCGGGTTCTGTTCACGCCGCGCCTCTCGGCGGGCGCTGGACGGCCATCTCTCTCGGAGCCACGTCGCCGTGACCCTCCAGCGGTCTACCCGAGGACCCGACGAGCAGCCGCATCGTCCTCTGTCTGACCTTGCTCCGGGCGAGGTTTACCGAGCGGACCGGATCACTCCGGCCCCTGGTGGTCTCTTACACCACCGTTTCACCCTTACCGCCAGCCGGAGCCGACGGCGGTCTGTTCTCTGTGGCACTGTCTCGCGGGTCGCCCCGGGTGGGTGTTGCCCACCGCCCTGCTCTGCGGAGCCCGGACGTTCCTCGGCACCACGGCTCTCGCCGCGGTGACGCGACCGTCTTGCCGGCCCGTTCGCCCGTCCAGTGTACGGCTCAGGCGAGGGTGGACTCCTCGCCGCGCACCAGGATGCAGCCGCTGTCGGGGCAGAGGACGACCTCGTCGGGAGCGGAGGCGCGGATCCAGGAGAGGTCCGACTCGGTGAGGGCCACGCCGCTCCCCTCCGACACCTTCCCGCGGAGGAGGGCCGCGCCGACTCCGTAGCGGGCGCGCTGCTTCTCGTACAGCTCGACCAGGTCCTCCGGAAGCGTCGTCACCAGATCGGCGCGGTCCCGGGCGAGCGCCTCCTGCTTGTCGCGGAGCTTCTCGGCCTGCGCGTCGCGCTCCTCGGCGAGGGTCCCGAGCGAGGCGACGACCTCGTCGCGCTCGGCCTGAGCCGCGGCGACCTCGGACTCGATGCCCTCGATCCGCTCCATCAGGGTCAGCTCGATGTCCTCGAGGTCTCCCCGTCGCTTCACGAGGGAGGTGATCTCGCTCTCGAGCGCGGCGATGTCCTTGGCCGCGGATGCGGTCTGCAGGCGGTCGCGATCGCGGGTGAGCCGCTTCTCGACCACGCTGACGTCGGACTCGATGCGCCCGAGCTCGGTGCGCACGTCCTCGAGGCGCCCTGTGCGCTCGGCGAGGGAGCGGCGGGTCTCGTTGTCGCGGGCCTGCATCGCCTGGATCCGCGCGATCTGCGGGAGCGTCGCGAGGGCGTGGCGCAGCTGCGCGCCCCTCGTGTCCAGACTCGCCAGAGTCAGGAGTTCGCGCTGGTGTGCGGGGCTGGCTTTCACGTGGCGGTCCTCGTTCCCGGCGCGCAGTACGGGCGCGCCGCGTCCATTCTCCCGTGCCCGCGGCGGGTCAGTGCACGATCGCGAAATCCCACGGGTCGGTGCGGGTCTCGCTCACCTCGACGGTGACCGTGGGCAGGGCCTCCCGCAGCGCGGTCGCGGCGACGTCGAGCCACAGCCACTCGCTCGCCCAGTGCGAGACGTCGATGAGGGCGGGGCCGGTGCCGTGCAGGGCCTTCTCGCGCGCCTCGGAGGCCGGGTGGTGCCGGAGGTCGGCGGTGATGAAGACGTCGCTCGTGCGGACGGCGGGGGCGTCCAGGAGGGAGTCCCCCGCTCCCCCGCAGAGCGACACGCGGCGCACGGGTGTCTCGTAGGCGCCCGCGACCCGCACTCCCCCTGCGGTGGCCGGCAGGAGCTCGGCCACGGCTCCGGCCAGGCGTCCGAGCGTCACCTCCTCGGGCAGGTCGCCCACCCGGCCGAGCCCGACCGACGGGTCGGCGCCCGGGACGAGCGGAGTCGTGCCGGTCAGGCCGAGGCGGGTCGCGATCACGTCCGAGACGCCGTCCGCGACGATGTCGGCGTTCGTGTGGGCCGAGATCAGTGCGCAGCCGCCCCGGACGAGGTCCGCGAGCAGGCGGCCCTTGTAGCCGTCCTCGGCGATCGAGGTGACGCCGCGCAGCAGCAGCGGGTGGTGCGCGACCAGGAGCTGGTATCCGCCGTCGACGGCCTCCGCGACGGTGTCGGAGACCACGTCGACCGTGAGCAGGATCCGCTCCACCGCGGCGTCGGGGTCGCCGGTGACCAGGCCGGGCGCGTCCCAGCTCTCGGCGGCCGCCTCGGGCCAGAGACGGTCGATGACGGCGTGGACGTCGCGCAGTGAGGGCATGCGTCCAGGGTAGGGCCGCTCAGCGCGGGTGGCCGGTCTCCACGGCTCGGATCGCGGCGTCGGCGTCGGCCGCCGCGTCCAGGTCGGCTCGCAGGTGGTCGTTTGACTCGGGCAGGCGGACGGTGATGCCGCCGTACTGCTCGATCTCGAGCAGGCCCGCGACTCCGGAGGCGGCGAGCACGTGGCCGCCGATCCCGCCGGTGGTGTCGACGACGTGCGTGCGCAGGCCGGCGACGCTGATCCCCTGGAACGGCTGCGGGCCGACGAAGCCCAGCAGCGTGCCCTCGACGCCGGTCAGCCGGACCTCGTGCTGGTCGCGCATCGCGTCCGCCAGGCGGCGGTAGGGCTCCGCCTGCGCGATCGGCCGGCGCAGGGTCGGCGTCTCCACCGCGCGCGCAGGCGGACGCCGACGAAGACGTCCGGACAGGGCACGAGCGAGCGCACCGCGGCCGGTCCGCCGAACGGCGCGATCAGGAGCCGTGGCGGCGCACGGTCGGTGGTCCGTGCTTGCCTGGGGACCATGAACGAGTACCTGCCCTGGGCCGTCGCGGCCGCCCTGCTCCTGGCCCTCCTCATCACGGTCGTCACCGGCCGCCGACGGCGCACTGCGGCGAGAGCGGCGGCGGAGCAGGCCGCGGAGGAGGCCGCGGAGGAGCACCAGCGCACGATCGCCGAGCGCGACCGGAGCCACGAGGCGGCGCTCAAGGCACTGACGCGCGCGCGCGACGCCGAGCGCGACCTCAGTCGGAACGAGCTCGAGACGGCGCAGGAGGAGGTCGAGCAGACCCGTGACGCGCTCGCCAGGACCTGGAGCAGCGAGGCCGTCTCGCACACCCTGATCCGGGAGGCGTGCGCCTCGGCGGGGCTGTCCGGCGTCCTCGCCACGAACGTCGTCTTCGTACCGGTCGACGCGCGCACGACGCGCCGCTTCCTCGCGCAGATCGACCATCTGCTGCTCACCCGGCACGGCGCGCTCATCATCGAGGCCAAGTACTGGCAGGGGGACGTCTTCGACGGCGTGCGACCCGGTACTGTCCACCCCTCCTACGGCGTCCTCCTCGACGAGGACGCCCTGCCCGAGGCCTTCGCGGTTCAGATCGCACCGGGGACGGTGTCGCGGTGGACGGTGCGCACGCATGTCGAGCAGCACGTCCCCGCCCGGCAGGTCCGGATCCAGGCCGCGAGGCTCAAGGAGCACCTGGCCCTGAACGGTCTGCCCACGCCGTGGTTCGAGACGGCCGTGCTCTACAGCCACCCCGACGTCAGGACGTACGCGCCCGGATGGCAGGGCACGGGAGCGGCACGGACGAGGATCGTGACGGGAGTCGACGAGCTGACGGACGCTCTGGCCGATCTCGCACGGCGCCCGAACACCACGATCGGGGAGGACGCCTGGGGCGAGCTCTCCGGATTCCTCGCCGGATGCGGCGGCCATGTGGAGCCGGTCGGGCCGACGCGTGCGTGACCAGCAGGGGGACCCGGCGGCCGGGCGGGTACGGTCATGACCGGCCTGAGCCGGACAGGACGGCACCAGACCCTGTAGCGCCGTGAACGACGAAGGTCCGCACTCCCGGAGGAGTGCGGACCTGTTCGGTGGATCCGAGGGGATTCGAACCCCTGACCCCCTGCATGCCATGCAGGTGCGCTACCAGCTGCGCCACGGACCCATGTTGTGTTCTGTCTTGCTTCATGCTGTCTTTCGCTGTCTCCGCCCGGCGGAAGCAACTCGAATAAACTACAACACGATTCGCGTGAAGTGAAATCGAGCGCTGTCGCCGGGCGTGTTCGTCAGTTCGAGGACGTCGACGAGTCGACGGCGACAGGCTGCTCGAGGGTGAACGGCACTGTCGGGCAGTCCTTCCAGAGGCGCTCGAGCGAGTAGTACATGCGGTCCTCCTCGTGGAAGACGTGCACGACGAGGTCGCCGAAGTCGAGGAGGATCCAGCGGCCCTCCGCACGGCCCTCGCGGCGCAGCAGCTTGGCGCCGGAATCGTTCAGGCGGTCCTCCACCTCGTTCGCGATCGCGACCACGTTGCGCTCGGAGCGGCCGGTGGCGAGGAGGAAGATGTCGACCAGCGGCAGCGGCCCCGAGACGTCGAGGGCGACGAGGTCCTCACCGCCCTTGGAGTCGGCGGCGGTGGCCGCGAGCTGGAGCAGGGCGCGGGCGGAATCGGTCGCAGTCATAAAGCCTTCAGTGTCGGTGGTGGAGATCAGAAGATGTTGAGCACGAAGCCGCCGATGAACAGCGCGATCGCGCCGACCAGCAGGACGGCCGCGGTGATCGCGAGGACCACCGGGACGCTCACGCCGGCGCGCTTCTGCGGCGCGATCATCGAGGTGCCGGCGGCGTGGGTGGAGACGGCGCTGGACGCCCGGACCGGCTCGGACTCGCCGACGGGCTGCTCGCGGTCGATGCGGTCGACGTAGCGGTCCACATCGGGCGAGTCGTAGAGGTTCGGGTGCTGGCCCGTGGAGCCGAGGCTGCGCGGGAGGTCGAACGAGCCGGTGACGAGGATCTCCCCCGTGTCCGTGCCGACTGTCGCGCCGGGGCCCGTGGTCGGCAGGATCAGCGCGTTGGTGGTGGTGACGGCACCGGTGGCGGCGACTCCGCTCGCGATGAGGGAGTCGAACGAGGCGTCCACCTCCTCCTTCGACTTGCTGTCGAGTTCCTCGGTGATGGCGAGGTGCTCGATCGGCGGCTCGAAGCTCCCGGTGATCTCGGTGGCCTTCTCGTCGGCGATGTCGAGGGATCCGCCCACCGACGCGAAGAGCGCGGTGTTCAGGTGCGGCTGCTCGGGCTGCTCGCCGGCCGTCGGCTGCTCGTCGTCCGCGTCCCGCTCGTCGGAGGCGTCCGCGGACGGCGTCTCGTCGTCGGAGGAGGAGCTCTCGATCTCGGCCTCGTGCACCTCGGCCGCGTCGGCGTCCGCGGTCGCATCGGTGGCGGACTCGTCCGCCTCCTCCTCGGACGCCTCGGGGGCGTCCTCGGTGACGACGTCCTCGTCGCCCTCCGGCTCCTGCTCCGCTGCGCCCTCGGGCGCCGGCTCCGCATCACGGGACTCGTCGGCCGCCTCGATCACGGGGACCGCCCCGGTCGGCGGGAGCGCCGAGGCGCGCTCGAGGGCGCCCTCGACGTCGTCGGAGCGCTCGTCGTCGGACCGCTCCTCGTCGGCGGGCGGCTCCGCCTCCGGTGCGGCGGCGACCTTCTCCGCCTGCTGCTGCGCCAGCAGTGCGCGCAGCTCCCGACGGGTCAGCTGGCGGCCCGTGGCGTTCTCGGTGGCGACGATCTCCATCGAGGAGGTGCGCAGGTCGGGCTCGCTCGCGGGGCTCGGCTCGACGGGGGTGATCCGCAGGGCCTGGGTGGGGGTCAGCACCGGCATGTCGCCGGCGGTGGTGGCGGTCGCGGTGGCAGCCCGGCGGGACGTCGTCGGAACGGCGGCGGTCGTGGCCGCACCGGCCTCGCGCCTCTCGCGCTCGCGGATCTCGCGCCGGGTGAGCGGCTTCTCCTCGGGCTGAACTGTCATGACGTGCTCCGATACAGGTGGTGCTTCGAGATGTACTGGACGACACCGTCGGGAACCAGGTACCAGACCGGATGACCCCGGTTGACGCGGCTCCGACAGTCGGTCGAGGAGATCGCCAGTGCCGGAATCTCCAACAAGGATACGTCCTGGGCCGGCAATCCCGAAACATTGAGGACGTGCCCCGGCCGGCTGACGGCGACGAAGTGGGCCAGCTCCCACAGCTCGTCGTAGTCCTTCCAGCTCAGGATCTGAGCGACCGCGTCCGCGCCGGTGATGAAGAACAGCTCGGCGTCGGGGTGCGCGGCGTGGATGTCCCGCAGGGTGTCGATCGTGTAGGTCGTGCCGATCCGGTCCACGTCGACGCGGCTGACGGTGAAGCGCGGGTTCGACGCCGTCGCGATCACCGTCATCAGGTACCGGTGCTCGGCGGAGGTCACCGTCTTCTTGTGCCACGGCTGGCCGGTGGGCACGAAGACGACCTCGTCCAGGTCGAACGACTGGGCCACCTCGGAGGCGGCGACCAGGTGACCGTGGTGGATCGGGTCGAAGGTGCCGCCCATCACGCCGATGCGCGGACGCCGCGGGCCTCCGCTCGCGGCGGACGTCACGATCGCTGGGCTCCCCGCCTAGTGTCCGTGACCGTGCTGGTCGTGGGAGCCGGCACCGGTCTTGTGCGAGTGGCGGTTCGCCACGTCCCGGTAGCTCCAGGTGACGAAGCCGAGGGCCGTGAAGGCGACGGCGGCGATCAGGCCGAAGACGATCGGGGGGAACGGCAGCTCCGTGTGGGCCGCTGCTTCGGCGAGGACGGTCGTCGCGAGGGACATGCAGTGCTCCTTGGAGGTCGTGGTCGCCCCGGCGGGGCTCAGACGAGTCTACCCGGACGCCGCTCGACGCCGGATCGCCGGTCCGGGCGCTAGGTGCGGACCTGTCCCGCGCCGCGCAGCAGCCACTTCGTGCTGGTCAGCTCGGGAAGGCCCATGGGGCCCCGAGCGTGCAGCTTCTGCGTCGAGATGCCGACCTCGGCGCCGAACCCGAACTCCCCGCCGTCGGTGAAGCGGGTGGAGGCGTTGACCATCACGACCGCGGAGTCGACCTCGGCGAGGAAGCGCTCGGCGCTTCGGAGGTCGTTCGTCACGATCGACTCGGTGTGGTGGGTGGAGTACCGGTCGATGTGGGCCATCGCGGCGTCGAGGTCGTCGGCGATCGCGACGGCGACGTCGAGCGAGTAGTACTCCGCGGACCAGTCCTCGTCGGTGGCGGGCACCGCGTCGGGCCAGAGCGCCGCGACGCGCTCGTCGCCGTGCACGGTCACTCCCGCTTCCGCGAGCCGGCCGAGCACGGGCGGGAGGAGGCGCTCGGCGGCGTCGCGGTGGACGAGGAGGGTCTCGAGGGCGTTGCAGGTGCTCGGACGCTGCACCTTGGCGTTGTGGACGATGTCCACGGCCCACTGCTCGTCGGCACTGGCGTCGAGGAAGACGTGGACGACTCCAGCGCCCGTCTCGATCACGGGGACCGTCGACTCCGTCACGACCGACTCGATGAGGCCGGCGCTCCCCCGCGGCACCAGGACGTCGACGTAGCCGCGCGCTCGCATGAGGGCCTTCGCGCCCTCGCGGCCGTGGTCGTCGACCGTCTGCACCAGCTCGGCGGGCAGGCCGACGGAGGCGACGGCCTCCTGCAGCAGCTCCACCAGGACGCGGTTCGTGTTCTCCGCGGCCGTGCCTCCACGCAGGATCACGGCGTTCCCGCTCTTGAGGGCGAGCGCCGCGATGTCGATGGTGACGTTCGGGCGCGCCTCGTAGATCGCTCCGACGACGCCGAACGGGACCCGCACCTGGGTGAGGGAGGCGCCGTTGGGCAGGTTCGATCCCCGCACCGTCTGCCCGACCGGATCGGTGAGCCCGACGACCGCGACGACGGCGTCGGCGAGGGACCCCAGGCGCGCCGCATCGAGGCGGAGGCGGTCCTGCAGGCCCGCGCTCATCCCGCTCTCGCGACCCCGCTGGAGGTCGAGCTCGTTCGCCGGGACGACGCGCGCGGCGCTCGAGCGCACCGCGTCGGCGATGGCGAGCAGAGCCCGGTTCTTGAGGTCGGTGGTCGCACTGCGGAGGGAGCGCGACGCGGCACGGGAAGCGGCGAACCGCTCGGTCAGCGCACTGCTGTCGGGGGTCGTCTGCGGCATCCGGCCAGTGTAGAGGCAGACGACCCCGGCGGCGGGAGTCAGCTCTCCTCGCCGGCCTCCGTGCCGTCGCCCTCGTCGGCGACGCGCCAGACGCCGCCCTGGCGCTCGCGCTCGAGCTCCGCGCGGGCCTCGGCCTTGGCGTCCATCCGCTCGAAGTAGTCCTCGCGACGCTCGTTGCGGGTCTTGCGCCGGTTGTCCTCGAGGCGGAGGTCCGTTCCGCGGGGCGCGGTGATGAGCTCGGCCGTCGAGGTGAGGGTCGGCTCCCAGTCGAAGACGACGCCGTCGCCGGGGCCGATGACGACGGTGGAGCCGGCGACCGCTCCAGCCGAGAACAGGCCGTTCTCGACTCCGAGCTTGGCCAGGCGGTCGGCGAGGAAGCCGACGGCCTCGTCGTTCGTGAAGTCGGTCTGCGCGACCCAGCGCACGGGCTTGGTGCCCAGGACCCGGTACACGTTGCCGTACGAGCCGCCCTCGACCCGGATCTCGAAGTCCTTCTCGTCCACGGCGCGGGGGCGGATGGTGATGCGCTCCACCCGCGGCACGGCGGCGAGCTCGAGGCGGTGCTTCTCGACGATCTCGGCGAGGGCGAACGTCAGCTGGCGGAGTCCCGAGTGGCTGACCGTCGAGATCTCGAACACGCGGTAGCCGCGGCCCTCGAGGTCGGCCCGGACGAAGTCGGCCAGTTCCTTGGCCTCGGGCACGTCGACCTTGTTGAGCGCGATCAGCTGCGGCCGCTCGATCAGCGGCACCTGTCCGTCGCCGACGGGGTACGCCGCCAGCTCCCCGAGGATGATGTCGAGGTCGGTCAGCGGGTCGCGGCCGGGCTCGAGCGTGGCGCAGTCGAGCACGTGGACGAGGGCGGTGCAGCGCTCGACGTGGCGGAGGAACTCCAGGCCCAGGCCCTTGCCCTCGCTCGCGCCCTCGATGAGACCGGGCACGTCGGCGACGGTGAAGCGCGACTCCCCCGCCTGCACGACGCCGAGGTTGGGCGCGAGGGTCGTGAACGGGTAGTCCGCGATCTTCGGCTTGGCCGCCGAGATCGCCGCGACGAGGCTCGACTTGCCCGCCGAGGGGAATCCGACGAGCGCGACGTCCGCGACGGTCTTCAGCTCGAGGACGACGTCGCCCTCCCAGCCCGGCGTGCCGAGCAGCGCGAAGCCGGGCGCCTTGCGCTTCGTGGTGGCGAGAGAGGCGTTCCCGAGCCCGCCCTGCCCGCCCGGAGCGATGACGAACCGGAGGCCGGGCTCGTCCATGTCGATCAGCTGGTCGCCGTCCGGCGACTTGACGACCGTGCCGACCGGGACGGGGAGCTCCATGAGCTCGCCGTTCCCGCCCGCGCGGTGGTCGCCCATGCCGGGACCGCCGTTCTCGGAGCTGCGGTGCGGGTGGCGGTGGTAGGCGAGCAGCGTCGTCGTCTGCGGGTCGGCGACGAGGACGATGTCGCCCCCGTGCCCGCCGTTGCCGCCGTCGGGGCCGGCGAGCGGCTTGAACTTCTCGCGACGGACGGAGACGCAGCCGTTGCCGCCGTGGCCGGCACGCAGATGCAGCGTGACGTTGTCGACGAAGGTGACCATGGTGTGAATCCGTCCGTGAGTGCGTGCGGCGCCGGGATGCCGGCGCCGGGGGGCTATGCCCCGGTAAACGCGCAAGGGGCGAGCCGAAGCCCGCCCCTTGCGTCCTGTGCCTGTGCGGCCGAGGAGGTCGACCCTACTGGGCGGCCGCCACGATGTTGACGACCTTGCGGCCACCCTTGCTGCCGAACTCGACAGCGCCCGCCGAGAGGGCGAACAGGGTGTCGTCGCCACCGCGTCCGACGTTCGCGCCGGGGTGGAAGTGGGTGCCGCGCTGGCGGACGATGATCTCGCCCGCGTTCACGACCTGGCCGCCGAAGCGCTTGACGCCGAGACGCTGCGCGTTCGAGTCGCGACCGTTGCGAGTGGAGCTCGCGCCCTTCTTGTGTGCCATTTCTCATCTCCTCGAGACCGGGGGGCCGCAGCCCCGTGCTGTTGCCCTGCAGGGCGATGGCTCGCTCCGCAGGTCAGCTCAATTCCTTTGCAGGACTACTTGATGCCAGTGACCTTGACGCGCGTGAGGTCCTGACGGTGCCCCTGGCGCTTCTTGTAACCGGTCTTGTTCTTGAACTTCTGGATGATGATCTTCGGACCACGGAGGTCCTCGAGCACCTCGGCGGTGACGGTGACGCCCGCGAGGGTCGCCGCGTCCGAGGTGATCGACTCACCGTCGACGAGCAGCACGGCAGGAAGCTGCACGGTGCCGTTCTCGTCGGCCTTGACGCGGTCCATCGTCACGATGGTGCCGACCTCGACCTTCTCCTGCCGACCGCCGGCGCGCACAACTGCGTAAACCACTTCTCGTACCTGTTTCTCGTCTGGACGGAGCGGAGGCCTCGTCCGGGGCTTGTAGGGACGGGGCTGAGCCCCGGTCTTCCGGTTCGTACCCGTCTCCTCACGACACGAGGGAACCGGCACCGCGGCCCGCGCCCCGTGAGGGGCGGAGCGACAACGGAAATCTGCGTGAGCACATGGATCGCGCCACACCAACGGTCAAGAGTACGGGATCCGCGCTCCACGGTCAAACGCACACGACTGCGAAGCCGTGTCCACCCGACCGGCGACCCCGTCACGATAGTCGAGGAGGAGGCACGTGGACGGACGGCGCGCCGCCTACGATCGGGGAATGGCCATCCTCGTCGACGCCGCGCGCTGGCCGGCGCACGGCCGGCTGTGGGCGCACCTCGTGAGCGACGTCTCGCTCGAGGAGCTCCACGACTTCGCGCGCCGTCTCGGCGTGCCCGAGCGCGGCTTCGACCTGGACCACTACGACGTGTCCGACGAGCGGATCGACGAGCTCGTCGCCGCGGGCGCGGTCCCCGTCGGCGCGCGGGAGCTGGTCGAGCGGCTGAGGCGGAGCGGGCTCCGCGTCCGCGGGCGCGACCGGGACGCCGAGAGGGCCCGGCGCCGGCTCTCGCCGGGCACCGGGCCCTCCTGACACCGGGTCGCGCTACTGGTCGGCGCGGCGCGGGGTCTGCTCGGGGATGACCGCGACTCCGGTGAGCGCGGCCGTCGTGACGCGACGGCTCTTCGCACGGCCCTGGCCGGGCTGCTTCGGGGCCGGCAGAGCGTCGAGCACGGAGTCGAGCAGGTGCTCGGCGACCTCGCTGCGGACGCGGCGCGGAGGCGTGACCGGCGCGATCGGGATGTCGAGGATCGGCGCGGCAGCGGCCGGCTCGATCTCCTTCTCGACCGGGGTCTCGACGGGAGCCGGCTCAACGGGAGCCGGCTCGACGGCCGCCGTCTCGGCGGCCTCCTGGCGCGGCTCGCGGTCGCGGCTGCGACGACGGCGCTCGCCCCGGGCGGGACGCTCGCCGCGACGGCTCGGCTCGGACGGCTGCTCCTCGGGTGCCGTCGCGGACTCCTCCGGCGCCTGGGCCGCGACGGTCTCGGCGGCGTCCTCGACCAGCGCGGCCGCCTCCTCCGCCGCCTGGCGCACGGCCTGGGGGTGGATGGTGCTGGCGGCGATCTGCGCGAGCGCGTTCTTCGCGTCGTCCGTGATGGCGTGGGTGCTGATCGGCTTGGTCGCCGGCGCGCCCTGCCCGTTCTGCCCGCCGTTCGAGCGCCCGGAGGCGGCGGGCTGCTGCTCGCCGCCCTTGCCCCGGCGGCGCTGCTCCTGCTGCGGAGCGGCGGTCGACCGGTGCTTGAGCACGGGGTCGTGGTGGACGATGACGCCGCGCCCGGCGCAGATCTCGCAGTTCTCGCTGAAGGTCTCGAGCAGGCCCAGGCCCAGCTTCTTGCGGGTCATCTGCACGAGGCCGAGCGAGGTGACCTCGGCGACCTGGTGCTTCGTCCGGTCGCGGCTCAGGCACTCGACCAGGCGGCGGAGCACGAGGTCGCGGTTGGACTCGAGCACCATGTCGATGAAGTCGACGACGATGATGCCGCCGATGTCGCGCAGGCGCAGCTGGCGGACGATCTCCTCGGCCGCCTCCAGGTTGTTCTTCGTGACCGTCTCCTCGAGGTTCCCGCCCGAGCCGACGAACTTGCCGGTGTTGACGTCGACCACCGTCATCGCCTCGGTGCGGTCGATCACGAGCGAGCCGCCGCTGGGCAGCCACACCTTGCGCTCCAGCGCCTTCTCGATCTGCTCCGTGATGCGGAACTCGTCGAACGCGTCCTTCTCACCCGTGTAGACCTCGACGCGCTCGAGCAGATCGGGTGCGACCTGACTGAGGTAGAGCTCGATGGTCTCGCGGGCGTCGTCGCCGGCGATGACCATCTTCTCGAAGTCCTCGTTGAAGACGTCGCGGACGATCTTGATCAGCAGGTCCGGCTCGCTGTGCAGGAGAGCGGGAGCCTGCCCGGTCGCGGCCTTCGCGCTGAGAGCCGTCCACTGCGCGGTCAGGCGCTCGACGTCGACGGTCAGCTGCTCCTCCGTGGCGCCCTCGGCCGCGGTCCGGACGATGACGCCCACGTTCTCGGGCAGCACCTCCTTGAGGATCTTCTTCAGGCGGGCGCGCTCGGTGTCCGGGAGCTTCCGCGAGATGCCGTTCATCGAGCCGTTGGGCACGTAGACGAGGTAGCGGCCGGGGAGCGAGATCTGGCTCGTGAGACGGGCGCCCTTGTGGCCGACGGGGTCCTTCGTGACCTGGACGAGGACCCGGTCGCCGGGCTTGAGCGCGAGCTCGATCCGGCGGGGGCCGCCGGCGTTGTTCGCGGCGTCCCAGTCGACCTCGCCGGAGTAGAGCACGGCGTTGCGCCCGCGTCCGATGTCGACGAAGGCGGCCTCCATGCTCGGGAGGACGTTCTGCACGCGGCCGAGGTAGACGTTGCCGATGAGCGACGCCTCCTGCGAGCGGGCGACGTAGTGCTCGGCGAGGACGCCGTCCTCGAGCACGCCGATGCGGATGCTGTCCTCCTTGGAGCGGACGACCATGACGCGGTCGACGGCCTCCCGGCGGGCGAGGAACTCGGACTCGGTGACGACCGTGCGGCGCCGGCCGGCGTCGCGGCCGTCGCGGCGGCGCTGCTTCTTGGCCTCGAGGCGGGTCGAGCCCTTGATGCGCTGCGGCTCGGTGATGAGCTCGGGCTCGCGGGCCTCGCGCTGCTCGCGCGGCTGGCGGACCCGGACGACGGTGTTCTCGGGGTCGTCGGAGCCGGACCTCTCGCTCTCGCCGCTGCGGCGGCGCGAGCGGCGGCGGACGGAGCCCTGCTCCTCGGCCGGGCTCTCGCGCTCCTCCTGGACGCCCAGCGGCGCACCGCGGGGAGGCAGCGGAGCCAGCTCGACGTAGTCGGGCAGGACCGGCGCCTGGAACAGCAGCGACGGGCTCGGCAGTGCGGGCCGTCGCGGCTCCTCCTGGTCGGCGCCCGGGGTCTGCGGGAGGGCGTTGAAGAACACCGCGCCCGTCGACGTCGACGGCTCGGCCGCCTCCGCGGCGCTCCCGGTCTCGGGCAGCTCGGTGCCCTCGGCTCCGGTCTGGTCGGTCTCGTTGCTGTCGATGATCGTCTCCCCTGTCGCTGGCGCGCTCGACTCGGTCCGCCGGCTCGCCCGGCGGCCACCGAAGAGGCGGCTGATCTTCCTGGCCCCGCTGCGGGGCCCGTCGCGGTCCGGATCGGATCCGCTCGTACTGTTGTCTTCCACCATTCCTGGTGCACTCCTCGGCCGGGTCGTCCGCCGCGTCGTCTTCCCGGATGCTTCTCTCGTGCGAGGGGCCTCGGCCCGCCGCGAATCCTTCCGCTCCCCCGGTCCCGTCGCGCTCGTGGCGCGGGACTCCGGTTGCAGCTGCACTCTCGGAACTGACTATCCGACACGCGCTCCTCCGCGGTGCGACCTGCGGTCGACTCCCGGCGGAGCGGAGATCCGGCGCGTCCATTCGCGGAACGCTGTCGATCTCCTGTGGCCCGGTGCTCGCCCGGTAAACCTTCTTCGCGTCGATGCGGGGTCCCCCGGACCGACGGCTCCGATTATCGCACGCATTCCCAGAGGCGCCGATCCGGCGCGTGCCATAATCCCCCGGTGTCCAGCGATCCCGGGGTGCGCGACGCCCCCATGCAGCAGCGCCCCGTCCTCTTCGCCGTCCTGCTGATCGTCCTCGGCGTGATCGGCTGGACCGCCGCCTTCGCCCTCACGAACGACAAGTTCGCCGCTCTCGAGAACCCCGATGCGGGCCTCGGCTGCGACTTCAGCCTGCTCGTGCAGTGCAGTGCGAACCTGAACTCGGCGCAGGGCGCGGTCTTCGGCTTCCCGAACCCCCTCATCGGCCTGGCGGCCTGGATCGCGCCGATCGTGGTGGGGCTGGGCCTGCTCGCGGGCGCCCGGTTCGACCGGTGGTTCTGGGCGGCCTTCAACGTCGGCTTCCTGCTGGCCCTGGTGTTCGTGGGCTGGCTCATCGCGACGAGCGTCTTCGCGCTCGGAACGCTCTGCCCCTGGTGCATGCTCACCTGGGCCGTCGTCATCCCGGGCTTCTGGCTGGTGACGCTCCGCAACCTCCGTGAGGGCGTGTTCCCCGTCCGCGCCGGGGTGCGCCGCTTCGCCGGTGCCGCCTACGGCTGGGTCCCGTTCATCACGCTGCTCTGCTACCTGCTGATCGCGGTGATCGCGCAGGTGAGGCTGAACGTGCTCGCCTACCTCTGACGGACGTCGTCAGAGGCAGGCGGCCGAGCGGCTCAGGCGAACCAGAGGCCGAGCTCGCGCGCGGCCGACTCCTCGGAGTCGGACCCGTGCACGAGGTTCTGCTGGACCTTGAGGCCCCAGTCGCGGCCGAGGTCGCCGCGGATGGTGCCGGGAGCGGCCGTGGTCGGGTCGGTGGTGCCGGCGAGGGCGCGGAAGCCCTCGATCACGCGGTCGCCCGCGATGCGCAGGGCGATGATCGGGCCGCTCTCCATGAACTCGACGAGCGGCTCGTAGAAGGGCTTGCCCTCGTGCTCGGCGTAGTGGGCGGCGAGCAGCTCGCGGTCGGCCTCGACGAGCTTCACGTCGACGAGGGAGTAGCCCTTCGCCTCGATGCGGCGGAGGATCTCGCCGGTGAGGTTGCGGGCGACGCCGTCGGGCTTGACGAGGACGAGGGTCTCCTGGGTGGCCATGGTTCAGCGGTCTCCTTCGGTGGGGTCGGTGGGCTCCGCCGCCCGGCGCGTCTGAGCGTCGAGGCGGGTGCCGGTCACCATGCAGTACGTCCACAGCGCCACGAAGGCGGCGCCGATCACGTACATGATCGGGACCAGCAGGCCCGAGGCCACGATAACGAACTGGAGCACCCAGCCGATGCGGAAGCCGACCGGCCGGTTCAGCAGGCCCAGAGTGGCGACGAGCGCGAGGCAGACCACCGCTCCCCCGACCAGCACGACCACGGGGTCGGCCGCCTTCAGCCCGAAGGCCACCAGGGTGGCGAGGAAGACGATGACCGCCTCGAAGCCGAGCACGATCGAGCCGAGGCTCTCCCGGACGGTCCGCGAGCGCCGCGGGCGTCCGGCCCTCACGCGCCCAGCCAGTTCTCGTCGCGGGCCGCGGTGATCGTGCGGCCGACGAGGGTGATCGAGCCCGTGACCAGCAGGGCGCCCTTGTCGGTGCGCGCCGCGAGGACGCGACCGGCCGTGAGAGCACCGAGCGGGTCGTCGGCGACGCGGACCGCCTCCTCCGGGAACACGGTGCGGGCGAGTGCGGCGAGCTCCTCGGCGGGCATCGCCCGATCGCTCGGCGCTGTGGTCACGATCAGCTCGTCCACCACGGGGCGGAGCTCCCGGAGGATCCCCTCGGCGTCCTTCTCGGCCAGCACGCCGAGGACGGCCGTCACGCGGTCGAAGTCGAAGTAGCGGCCGAGAGCGGCGGCGAGGGACGCGGCACCGTGCGGGTTGTGCGCCGCGTCGACGACGGTGCGCGGAGCGAGTCCGACGAGCTGCAGGCGGCCCGGGGAGGTCGCGGCGGCGAAGCCCTCGTCGAGGACGTCGCCGGTGAGCTCCTGCGTCCCGCCTCCCAGGAACGTCTCGACCGCGGCGACGGCCACGGCGGCGTTCTCGGCCTGGTGGTCGCCGAAGAACGGCAGCAGCAGCTGCTCGTACGTGGTGACGAGTCCCCGGACGGTGACGACCTGGCCGCCGACGGCGACGGTCGTCGACTCGACGTCGAACTCCGCCCCCTCGACGACGATCGTCGACTCGGTGGCCTCGGCCGCGTGCCGCAGCACCGCCTCCGCCTCCGGGACCTGCCTCGCGGAGACCACCGAGGCGAGCGGCTTGACGATGCCCGACTTGGTGCGCGCGATCTCCTCGATCGTCGAGCCGAGGCGGTCGATGTGGTCGAGGGCGATCGGCGTGAAGACGGCGACCTGCGCGTCGGCGACGTTCGTCGAGTCCCACTCGCCGCCCATCCCCACCTCGACGACGGCCACATCGACCGGCGCGTCGGCGAAGGCCGCGTAGGCCAGGACGGTGATCGCCTCGAAGAAGGACAGCGGCGCCTCGCCCTGCTCGGCCAGCTCTGCGTCGGTCATCCGCAGGTACGGCTCGACGTCCTGCCAGTTGTCGGCGAGGCTCCGGTCCGAGATCGGCTCTCCGTCGATGACGATGCGCTCGTTGAAGCGCTCGAGGTGCGGACTGGTGAACAGGCCCACCCGCAGCCCGTGGGCGCGCAGCAGGCTCTCGATCATCCGGCTGGTCGAGGTCTTGCCGTTGGTTCCGGCGATCTGGATCACCGGGTAGGCGCGCTGCGGGTCGCCGAGGATCTCGACGGCGCGCCGGGTCGGAGCGAGGCGCGGGCGGACGCTCGCCTCGCCCAGGCGCTCCAGCAGCGCGGCGTAGACGGCGTCGGCGGCCGCGCGGTCGGCGTCGTCCGGCTCGAACGGATCAGGCATCGGCGGCCTCGACCTTCTCGACGCGGATGATGGCGGTGCCCGCGGGGCCGAAGGCGATCGCGCCCTCGCCGCCCTCGAGAGCCGTGGTGAGCGGAGTGAACGCGCATCCGGTCGCGAGGGTCTCCTCCGCGATCCAGAGCGCGTGCGGCTCGAGCGCCTGCAGGCTCGGCTCGTCGAGCACGACCTCCAGGACGATCCGGTCGCTGACCTCGAACCCGGCCGCCTTGCGGGCGTCCTGCACCGCGCGGATGAGGTCGCGGGCGAGCCCCTCCGCTTCGAGCTCGGGGGTGGTCGCCGTGTCGAGGAGCACGAAGCCCCCGCGCGGGAGCAGGGCGATGGCGCGGTCGTCGCCGGCCGAGCCGCCGACCTCGAGCGTGAGCTCGTACTCGCCCTCGACCAGCTCGACGCCGCCGGCGGTGACGACGCCGTCCGTCTCGCTCCAGTCGCCGGCCTTGGCGGCCCTGATCACGGTCTGCACGCCCTTGCCGAGCCGGGGCCCGGCGGCGCGCGCGTTGACCGCGAGACGGGAGGTGACGCCGTAGTCGGCGGCGCTGGAGTCGACCAGCGGCACCAGCGACACCTCCTTCACGTTCAGCTCGTCGCGGAGGATCGCCTCGAACGGCGCGAGCTCGGCGGCGTCGGCGACCACCACGGTCAGGCGCGCGAGCGGCAGGCGGACGCGGAGCCCGGCCTGCTTGCGGAGGGAGAGCGCGGTGGACGAGATGCCGCGGACCGCGTCCATCGCATGCACGAGCGCCGGGTCGGCGGGGAACTCGTCCGCCTCCGGCCAGTCGGTGAGGTGGACGCTACGGCCGCCGGTCAGGCCCTGCCAGATCTGCTCCGTGACGAGAGGCAGGAGCGGGGCGGCGACGCGGCACACGGTCTCGAGGACCGTGTAGAGCGTGTCGAACGCCTCCGATCCGCGGCCGTCCTCGTCGACGCCCTGCCAGAAGCGGTCGCGGGAGCGGCGCACGTACCAGTTCGTGAGCACGTCGCTGAAGTCGCGGAGCGCGGCGGCCGCGAGCGTGGAGTCCAGCGCCTCGAGCCGGCCGGTCACGGTCTCGACCAGATCGCGGGTCTTGGCCAGCAGGTAGCGGTCGAGGACGTCCTCGGAGCCGGTGCGCCTGGTCGCCTCGTAGCCGCCGCCCGCCGAGGCGTTGGCGTAGAGGGAGAAGAAGTACCAGGTGCTCCACAGCGGCAGCAGCACCTGGCGGACGCCCTCGCGGATGCCCTCCTCCGTCACGACGAGGTTGCCGCCCCGGAGGACCGGGCTCGACATCAGGAACCAGCGCATGGCGTCGGAGCCGTCGCGGTCGAAGACCTCGGCCACGTCCGGGTAGTTGCGCAGCGACTTGGACATCTTCTGCCCGTCGTTGCCCAGCACGATGCCGTGGCTGACCACGTTGCGGAACGCCGGGCGGTCGAAGAGCGCGGTGGAGAGCACGTGCAGCGTGTAGAACCAGCCGCGCGTCTGCCCGATGTACTCGACGATGAAGTCCGCCGGGTTGTGGGTGTCGAACCAGTCCGCGTTCTCGAACGGGTAGTGCACCTGGGCGAAGGGCATCGATCCGGAGTCGAACCAGACGTCGAGGACGTCGCTGATCCGGCGCATCGTCGAGCGCCCGGTCGGGTCGTCGGGGTTCGGGCGGGTCAGCTCGTCGATGAACGGCCGGTGCAGGTCGTCCGGGCGCTCGCCGAAGTCGCGCTCCAGCTCGTCCAGCGAGCCGTAGACGTCGATCCGCGGGTACTCCGGGTCGTCGCTCTTCCACACCGGGATCGGCGAGCCGAAGTAGCGGTTGCGGCTGATGGACCAGTCGCGCGCGCCCGAGAGCCACTTGCCGAACTGGCCGTCCTTGACGTTCTCGGGGACCCAGGTGATCTCCTGGTTGAGCTCCTCCATGCGGTCGCGGATCGCGGTGACGCGGACGAACCAGCTCGAGACCGCCTTGTAGATCAGCGGATTGCGGCAGCGCCAGCAGTGCGGGTACGAGTGCTCGTAGCTCGCCTGGCGGAGCAGCCGGTGGCCCGCGCGCAGGAGCTGCGTGAGGGGCTTGTTCGCGTCGAAGACCTGGAGGCCGGCGACCTCGCTGATCTGCGGCAGGAAGCGGCCGCCGTCGTCGACCGAGATGATGACGGGGATGCCCGCCGCCTCGCAGACCTTCTGGTCGTCCTCGCCGTAGGCGGGCGCCTGGTGCACGATGCCGGTGCCCTCGCTGGTGGTCACGTAGTCGGCGACGAGGATGCGCCACGCGTTCTGCGTGCCCCAGGCCTCGGTGTCCGCGTAGTGGTCCCAGAGGCGGTCGTAGCTGATCCCCTCGAGCTCGGAGCCCCGGTGGGTGCGCGAGACGGCGGCCAGGGCCGACTCCGCGTCCGGATAGCCGAGGTCCTTCGCGTAGGCGCCGACCTGGTCGATGGCGAGCAGGTACTCGGCCGAGAGCTCGCGCTCCTCGGGCTCGCCCCTGCCGTCGGCCGCGCCGTTCGGGCCGGCGGGGACGACCGCGTACTCGATGTCGGGCCCGACGGCGAGCGCGAGGTTCGTCGGCAGCGTCCACGGCGTCGTCGTCCACGCGAGAGCGCGGACCGCCGTCAGCTGGAGCGCCTCCGCCGTCTCGCCGACCAGCGGGAAGGTGACGGTGACCGTCTGGTCCTGGCGCATCTTGTAGACGTCGTCGTCCATCCGCAGCTCGTGGTTCGAGAGCGGCGTCTGGTCGCGCCAGCAGTACGGCAGCACGCGGTGGCCCTCGTAGGCGAGGCCCTTGTCGTAGAGCTGCTTGAACGCCCAGATCACCGACTCCATGAAGGTGGGGTCGAGCGTCTTGTAGTCGTCGTCGAAGTCGACCCAGCGCGCCTGGCGGGTGACGTAGTCCTGCCACTCCCCGGTGTAGCGCAGCACCGACTCCTTCGCGGCGGCGTTGAAGGCCGCGACGCCCATCTCGTCGATCTGGGACTTGTCGGTGATGCCGAGCTGCCGCTCCGCCTCGAGCTCGGCGGGCAGGCCGTGGGTGTCCCAGCCGAAGCGGCGGTGCACCTGCCGTCCGCGCATGGTCTCGAAGCGGGGGAAGACGTCCTTGGCGTAGCCGGTGAGGAGGTGCCCGTAGTGCGGCAGGCCGTTGGCGAACGGCGGGCCGTCGTAGAAGACCCACTCCGGCGCTCCCTCGCGCTGCCGGATCGACTCCTGGAAGGTGTCGTCCGCCTTCCAGTACGCGAGCACGCGCTCCTCGATCTCGGGGAAGCGCGGCGACGGGGACACGCCCCGGCCGAACGCGGAGCCCTCGGCGGGCTCGGCTCCGTGCGGGGTGGGCGGGGTCAGGGGGTAGGTCACGTGCGGTCTCCTGGCAGTGCTGCTGGTCTGCACGAGGACGGCCCGCCCGGATCTCAGACCCCGGGCCGGGTCGCGGTACCACCTCGCTTGGACCGGTCGGCCGGTCGCTCCCGGAGGAGTGCCCGCTGACGCGTTCCCACTCGATCGGCTGTCACGGGCCGCACCCGTCCGGGTCTACTGGGCGCAGGCCGGAGCCGGCGCCGTTCTTCCGGAGACTCACCGGTGATGGCCGGGTCGAAGTCGTCCGGCGCTATCCTAGCGCGTCGGGGGAAGCGGAGCAGGAGCGGTTCATGGTGCGAGGAGTGCAGCGCGGACGGCCCCGCGCGTCGTCGCGCTCCATGCTCGAGGACGCCGCACTGGACCTCTTCGTCGAGCAGAGCTACGCGGGCACGACGATCGAGCAGATCGCCCAGCGGGCGGGGGTCTCGCGCAACACCTTCTTCAACTACTTCGAGTCCAAGAGCGACGTCTTCTGGGTGCTGGTCGACGACCGGCTGGCCGAGCTCCCGGAGGCGCTGGCCGAGACGGCGGCAGAGGCGCCGGTGATGGACGCGCTCGGCGACGCGCTGCTCGCGATCGGCTCCGGCTTCGGACCCGCGACGGTGCCGTGGGTGCTCACCCAGTCCGAGATGATCGGCAGCGTCCACGAGCTGCAGGCGTCGGCCCTCGGCCGCCTCGCCCGGCAGGCGGCCGTCATCGCCCGCTTCGTGGAGGAGCGGAGCGCGCGCCCGCTGCCCTCGCACCTCTCGCGCGCCATCGCCTACGCGAGCGTCGGAGCCGCGGTGGCGGCCGTGCAGGCGTGGGCCGCGGCGGGCCCCACCCGCGGCGAGCTCGTGCCCTATCTCGACGAGGCGCTCGCGCCCGTCCGCGCCGGCTTCACCCCCGTCGTCGACTGACCCGGCTTCACCCCCGTCGTCGACTGACCCGGCTCCCGCCGCTCCGGTAGAATCGTCGCGGCCGGCGGGCGACTCGCCCCGGAGCCCCCATCCAGGCACCATCACCACCGACACGGTGCCGCCCATAGCGAACCGGAGCATCATGACCCTCGCCGACCGCCTCCCCGCGAAGCCCGCCCTCGAGGGCCTGGAGGGCACGTGGGGCCTCCGCTGGCAGATCGACGGGACCTACCGGTTCGACCGCACCGGCCTCACCCGCGCCGACGTCTACTCGATCGACACCCCGCCGCCCACCGCGTCCGGGTCGCTGCACATCGGGCACGTCTTCTCCTACACGCACACCGACGTCGTCGCGCGGTTCCAGCGGATGCGCGGCAAGAGCGTCTTCTACCCGATGGGCTGGGACGACAACGGCCTGCCCACCGAGCGCCGCGTGCAGAACTACTACGGTGTGCGCTGCGACCCGACGCTCCCCTACGAGCCCGGCTTCACGCCTCCGTTCGAGGGCGGCGACAACAAGAGCAGCAAGGCCGCCGACCAGAAGCCGATCTCGCGCCGCAACTTCGTCGAGCTGTGCGAGCGCCTCACCGTCGAGGACGAGAAGCAGTTCGAGGACGTCTGGCGGGCCCTCGGCCTGTCCGTCGACTGGTCGCAGAGCTACCGGACCATCGGCGACGAGTCGCAGGCCGCCTCGCAGCGCGCCTTCCTCCGCAACCTCGCCCGAGGCGAGGCCTACCAGGCGCAGGCCCCGACGCTCTGGGACATCACCTTCCGGACCGCCGTCGCCCAGGCGGAGCTCGAGGACAAGGACCAGCCCGGCGCCTACCACCGCCTCGGCTTCCACCGCGAGGGCGGCGAGGACGTCTTCATCGAGACGACCCGTCCCGAGCTGCTGCCGGCCTGCGTCGCCCTCGTCGCGCACCCCGACGACGAGCGCTACCAGCCGCTGTTCGGCACCACCGTCCGCACGCCGCTCTTCGACGTCGAGGTCCCGGTGCTCGCGCACCACCTCGCGCAGAAGGACAAGGGCTCGGGCATCGCGATGATCTGCACCTTCGGCGACATCACGGACGTGGTCTGGTGGCGCGAGCTCGACCTGCCCAACCGCGCGATCATCGGCTTCGACGGCCGCCTGATCTCGGAGGCGCCCGCCGCGATCACGAGCGACGGGGGCCGCGCCGCGTACGAGCAGCTCGCCGGCAAGACCGTCTTCTCCGCGAAGCAGGCCGTCGTGGCGCTGCTGAAGGAGTCCGGCGAGATGGTCGGCGACCCGCGCCCCATCACCCACCAGGTCAAGTTCTTCGAGAAGGGCGACAAGCCGCTCGAGATCGTGTCGACCCGCCAGTGGTACATCGGCAACGGCGCTCGCGACGCGGTGCTCAAGGAGCGCCTGCTGGAGCTCGGCCGCGACGTGCGCTTCGTGCCGGAGTTCATGCGCGTCCGCTACGAGAACTGGGTGAACGGCCTCTCCGGCGACTGGCTGATCTCGCGCCAGCGCTTCTTCGGCGTGCCGATCCCGGTGTGGTACCCGCTCGACGGCGACGGCAACCCCGTCTTCGACTCCCCGATCGTGCCGGACGAGGCGGCGCTGCCGGTGGATCCCTCCAGCGACCCGGCCCCCGGCTACTCGGAGGACCAGCGCGGAGCGGCGGGCGGCTTCCAGGGCGAGCTCGACGTGATGGACACCTGGGCGACCTCCTCGCTGACCCCGCAGCTCGCGGGCGGCTGGGAGCGCGACGACGAGCTCTGGCAGCTGGTCGCTCCCTACGACCTGCGCCCGCAGGGCCAGGACATCATCCGCACCTGGCTCTTCTCTACCCTCCTGCGCTCGCAGCTCGAGGACGGCCGCGCCCCGTGGAGCACGGCGACCGTGTCCGGCTTCATCGTCGACCCCGACCGCAAGAAGATGTCGAAGTCGAAGGGCAACGTGGTCACTCCCGCCGCGATGCTCGAGCAGCACGGCTCGGACGCGGTCCGCTACTGGGCCGCCTCCTCGCGCCTGGGCACCGACGCGGCCTTCGACCCGCAGAACCCGACGCAGATCAAGATCGGCCGCCGACTGGCGATCAAGATCCTCAACGCGGCGAAGTTCATCCACGGCTTCCCTCTCGCCGAGGGCGCCGAGGTCACCGACCCGCTCGACCTCAGCATGCTGGCCACCCTCGACACCGTGGTCGCCGACGCGACGACGGCGCTCGAGAACTACGACCACGCCCGCGCCCTCGAGACGACGGAGGCGTTCTTCTGGACGTTCTGCGACGACTACCTGGAGCTGGTGAAGGAGCGCGCGTACAGCGAGGACGGCGCGTCCGCCGCGGCCGCCCTGCACCGGGCGCTCGACGTCCTCCAGCGCCTGTTCGCGCCGTTCCTGCCGTTCGCGACGGAGGAGACCTGGTCGTGGTCGCACGACGACTCGGTGCACCTGCGCCCCTGGCCGACCGTCGAGGGCCTGGGCGGCGACCCCGCCGTCCTGGCCGCGGCGAGCTCGGTCCTCACGGCCATCCGGCGCGCGAAGACCGATGCGAAGGCCTCGCAGAAGACGCCGGCCCGCTCCGCCCTGGTGACGGCGCCCGCCGAGCTCGTCGCGTCCCTCCGGCTCGCCGCGGGAGACCTCGCGGCCGTCGGCAGGATCGCGGCGCTCGACTTCGCCGAGGGCGACGCCCTCACAGTCGGCATCGAGCTCGAGACCGAGGCGTAGCGCCGCCCCCGGGAGGCGGGAACCGTCCCGCCTCCCTCCCCACCGTCGAGAGGACCCCTCCCATGCAGCTCGGAACCCGCTGGTCGGTCGGCCAAGTGCCGCCGCAGACCCTCCCCGAGATCGTCGTCACCGCCATCGGCGACGTCGAGGGCGAGCTCGCCGCGGCCGGCACGGCGACCGCCGACTGGCGCTGGACGCTCACCTGGCTCGAGGGCAGGCCCGTCCTCGAACTCGACGACGGCACGACGATCACCCACCGTCCCGACGAGGACGCTGCCTACATCACGCAGCCGCAGGGCCGCGTGGAGGGGGAGGACGACGACGACTGGGGCTGACGCCCCTTCGCGGCGCGGTCGCCGAGCCCGGTGAGCGCGCGTCCTGCGATCCTGAGCCGGAGCCCGCTCCCCCGCTCGAGCTCTAGGCTCGCAGGATGAGCGCTCCCGATCCCGTCGCCGTCCTGCTCGAGCCGAGCGGACTCCCCCACGGGCTCCCCGACTTCGCCGCCGTCGACCCCGAGGCCTACCGCCCGGCGTTCCTCGAGGCCCTCCGCCGGCACCGCGCCGAGATCGACGCGATCGCCGGTGCCTCCGAGCCGCCGACCGTCGAGAACACCCTCGTCGCCCTCGAGCGGGCGGGGCGCGAGCTGCGCCGGGTGAGCGCCGTCTTCTTCACCGTCGCCGCCTCCGACCGCACTCCGCTCACCGACGCTCTGGAGGCCGAGCTCGCTCCGCTGCTCTCGGCCCACAGCGATGCGATCAGCCTCGACCCGCGCCTCTTCGCGCGGCTCCGCGCTCTCGCCGAGCAGTCGACGGAGCTCGACCTCGACGCCGAGACGGCCTACCTCCTCGAGCGGAGGATCACCGGGTTCGAGCGCTCCGGTGCGCTCCTCGACGACGTGGGGAAGGCACGGCTCGGCGAGCTGAACGAGCAGCTCTCGACCCTGACCACGCGTTTCGAGAAGGACCTGCTCGCCGAGTCGAACGACCGGGCGGTCCTCCTCGAGGACGTCGCCGGCCTCGACGGGCTCGACGAGTCCGACGTCTCGGCCGCCGCGCGCGCCGCCGCCGACCGCGGCGTCGACGGCTGGCTGATCACCCTGCCCCTCTACTCCGGCCACCCCTGGCTCGCGCGTCTGCGCGACCGCGGCGTCCGCGAGCGCGTCCTGCGCGCCTCTGTCGGCCGCGGTGCGGAAGGCGGGCCGCACGACACCACCGCGACTCTGCAGCAGATCGTCGCGCTGCGGGCCGAGCGCGCAGCTCTGCTGGGCGCGGCCTCGCATGCCGATTTCGTGATCTCGGGCCAGACCGCGGGCTCGCCGGAGCGCGTCCTGTCGCTGCTGCGCGAGCTCGCCGCTCCCGCCGCCCGGAACGCGAGGATCGAGCTCGAGCGGATGCAGGCCTCCGCCGACGCCGAGCAGGACGCCGCCGGAGCGCCGCGCTTCACGATCGAGGCGTGGGATCGCGCCTACTACGAGGAGCGCGTGCGGTCGGAGAGCTACTCCGTCGACTCCAGCGCACTGCGTCCCTTCTTCGAGCTGGAGCGGGTGCTCCGCCGCGGCGTGTTCGCCGCCGCCACCGGTCTCTACGGCGTCCGCTTCTCGGAGCGGAGCGACCTGGCCGGCTACAGCGAGCACGTCCGCGTGTTCGAGGTGCACGAGGAGGACGGGACCCCGCTGGGCCTGTTCCTGCTCGATCCCTTCACCCGCGACTCGAAGCGCGGCGGGGCGTGGATGAACTCCCTCTCCAGCCGCACGTCGCTGCTCGGTGACTCCGCCGTCGTCGTGAACAACCTGAACCTGTCGGCTCCGGGCCCGGGCGAGCCCGCCCTTCTCAGCCTCGACGAGGTGGAGACGCTGTTCCACGAGTTCGGGCACGCCCTGCACGGCCTGTTCGCGAGCACGCGGTACCCGCGCTTCGCCGGTACCGCGGTGTTCCGGGACTTCGTCGAGTTCCCGAGCCAGGTGAACGAGACGTGGGTGCGCCGCCCCGGGCTCCTCGCCGAGTACGCCCGCCACGTCGAGACCGGCGAGGCCCTGCCCGCGGGGACCGTCGAGCGCCTCGAGGCGTCCGCGCTGTGGGGCGAGGGCTTCGCGACGAGCGAGTACCTGGCGTCCGCCCTGCTCGACCTCGCCTGGCACTCCCTGGCGGCCCCGGTCGAGCCGCGCGACGCAGCCGCCTTCGAGCGCGACGTGCTCGACGGCGCGGGCCTCCTCCTTCCCGCCGTGCCGCCCCGCTACCGCAGCACGTACTTCGCGCACGTCTTCTCCGGCGGCTACTCCGCGGGCTACTACTCCTACATCTGGAGCGAGATCCTCGACGCGGACACGGTCGAGTGGTTCGAGGAGAACGGCGGCCTCGACCGCTCGGCGGGCGAGCGCTTCCGCCGCGGGGTGCTCGAGCTCGGCGGCTCCCGCGATCCGCTCGACGCGTACCGCGCGTTCCGCGGGCGGGATGCGCGGACCGAGCCGCTGCTCGCGCGCCGCGGCCTCCTCTAGCGGCGCCGGGGGACGAGCCAGGCGAGGAGGACGAGTCCCACGACCAGGCCCCAGAACGCCGATCCGATCCCCGCGATGGTCGTGCCGGAGGCGGTGACCAGGAGCGTCGCCGCCGCCGGCAGCCGCAGCCGCGCGTCCTCCACAGCGGCCTGCACCGCCGACACGAACACCCCCAGCAGCGCCAGACCGGCGACCGCCTCGATCAGCAGCGGGCTCGCGGAGGACACCAGCGCGGCGGCCGCTCCGGCGAACACGCCCAGCACGAGGTAGGAGGCGCCCGCCGAGACCGAGGCGACCCAGCGCTGCTCCGGCCGCGGCGAGGCCTCGGGACCCGCGGTCAGCGCGGCGCTGAGCGCGGCGTAGTTGATCGGCACTCCGCCGAAGACCGCCGAGACCCCGGAGAGAGCGCCGGTCGAGACGATCCCGGGACGCGAGTGGGCCGCGAAGCCGAAGCTCGACAGCACCGCGATGCCCGGGATGTTCTGCCCGGCCATGGTGACCACGTAGAGCGGCAGGCCGATCCCGACCATCGCTCCGATTTCGAACACCGGAGCGACGAACTGCGGCACGGGGAGCAGCGGCGCACCGGCGAGTGCCGCGCCGTCCGTCACGATCAGCAGCACGATCGCCAGGGCGATCGCGGCCGGCACCGCCCAGCGGGGCAGGAGCCGCAGGAGCAGCAGCCAGAGCAGGATCACCGGCAGCGCAAGCGCGGGGATCTCGACCGCCGCGCGCACCGGCGCCAGGACGAGCGGGAACAGGATGCCCGCGAGCATGGCGTTCGCGAGCGGCCGCGGGATGCGCGCGACGAGCCTCCCGAGCGCCGGCCACAGCCCGGTGACCACCAGCAGAGCGGAGGCGACCAGGAACGCCCCGACCGCGCGGTCGAAGCCGCCGGGGAGCGTCGCGGTCGCGGCCAGCAGGGCGGCGCCCGGCGTGCTCCAGGCGAAGGTCATCGGCACGCGGTAGCGGATGCTCAGCACGATGCAGAGGACCCCCTGCAGCACGCAGACGGCGAGGAGGCCCGACGCGGCCTGCACGTCGGTGGCGCCCACCGCGACCACCCCGGCGAGCACGATCGCGAACGAGCTCGAGAAGCCGGTCAGGGCGGCGACGATCCCGGCGAGCAGCGGCTGGACGATGGCGGAGCCTCCCGGAGGATCGACCGGCACCGAGGCGACCGGACGCGCCGTCGACGCGCTCCGCCAGGTTAGGGAAGCGGGAGCGCCTCGCCCGACGATCCGCCGGGCCAATCGCGGTGAACTGGCAGAGCGGGGCGGGGAGCGACTAGGCGCTCTTCTCCTGGCGACGGGGAGCGTGGGGCACGATCGTCGGGGCCGCGTTGTCGAGCACCGCGGCGCGGGTGACGACGACGCGCGCCACCTCGTCCGAGGAGGGCACCTCGAACATGATCGGGCCGAGCACCTCCTCGAGGATGGCGCGCAGTCCGCGAGCTCCGGTCTGGCGGAGGACCGCCAGGTCCGCGATGGCCTCGAGAGCGCCCCGGTCGAACTCGAGCTCGACGCCGTCGATCTCGAACATCCGCTGGTACTGCTTCACGAGCGCGTTGCGCGGCTCGGTGAGGATCTGCATGAGCGCGACCTGGTCGAGCTGCGTGACCGTCGTGACGACGGGGAGGCGCCCGATGAACTCGGGGATCAGCCCGAACTTGTGCAGGTCCTCCGGGAGGACCTCGCTGAAGATGTTGATCTCGTCTTCCTTGTTGTGCAGCGGGGCGCCGAAGCCGATGCCGCGCTTGCCCGCCCGCGACGAGATGATGTCCTCGAGTCCGGCGAAGGCGCCGGCGACGATGAAGAGGACGTTCGTCGTGTCGATCTGGATGAACTCCTGGTGCGGGTGCTTCCGCCCGCCCTGCGGGGGCACGGAGGCGACGGTGCCCTCGAGGATCTTGAGCAGCGCCTGCTGCACTCCCTCGCCCGAGACGTCGCGCGTGATCGAGGGGTTCTCGGCCTTCCGCGCGATCTTGTCGACCTCGTCGATGTAGATGATGCCGGTCTCGGCACGCTTGACGTCGTAGTCGGCGGCCTGGATGAGCTTGAGGAGGATGTTCTCGACGTCCTCGCCGACGTAGCCCGCCTCGGTGAGGGCCGTGGCGTCCGCGACGGCGAAGGGCACGTTGAGGCGCTTCGCGAGGGTCTGGGCGAGGTAGGTCTTCCCGCAGCCCGTGGGGCCGATGAGCAGGATGTTGCTCTTGGCGATCTCGACCTCGTCGTGGATCGCGTCGGCGGCGGTGATGGTGTTGCGGGCCCGCACGCGCTTGTAGTGGTTGTACACGGCGACGGCGAGGGCCTTCTTGGCCTGCTCCTGCCCGATCACGTACTCCTCGAGGAAGCCGAAGATCTCCTTCGGCTTCGGGAGGTCGAACTCGTGGCTCGTCTCCTCGCTCGACTCGGAGAGGCGCTCCTCGATGATCTCGTTGCAGAGCTCGACGCACTCGTCGCAGATGTAGACGCCCGGTCCCGCGATGAGCTGCTGGACCTGCTTCTGGCTCTTGCCGCAGAAGGAGCACTTCAGCAGGTCGGCGCTTTCGCCAATACGTGCCACGGGGATGCCCCACTTCCTTGTCGTGCGTCTGTCGTGCGTCGGTCGGTCGTGCAACGGAGCCCGGAGCTCCGGCCGGTGCGAGCGGGACGAGCCCCCTGACACTGCTCCGAGCCTAGCCGCTGAGCCGCGAGGGCTCGGCAGGCGGGCCGGATTCGCCGTGCCTTGCGCCTCGTGTGGCGCTTTGCTACGGCGACGGAGGACGCAGAGAGGGGCCGGGCGGCGGATCGCTCCGCCACCCGGCCCCTCCTGGACGCCCTACGCCGTGAGAGCCGGGAGGCTCTTGCGGCTGGTGAGCACCTGGTCGATCAGCCCGTACTCGAGCGCGTCGCTCGCGCCGAGGATCTTGTCGCGGTCGATGTCCTTCTTGACCTGCTCGATCGAGCGGTTCGAGTGGTGCGACAGCGTCTCCTCGAGCCACTCGCGCATGCGCATGATCTCGGCGGCCTGGATCTCGATGTCCGAGGCCTGGCCCCCGCCCTGCTGCACGGCGGGCTGGTGGATGAGGATGCGCGCGTTCGGCAGCGCGAGGCGCTTGCCGGGCGTTCCCGCGGCGGTGAGCACGGCGGCGGCCGAGGCGGCCTGGCCGAGCACGACCGTCTGGATGTGCGGGCGGATGTACTGCATCGTGTCGTAGATCGCCGTCATCGCGGTGAAGGAGCCACCGGGCGAGTTGATGTACATGACGATGTCGCGGTCCGGGTCCTGGCTCTCGAGCACGAGGAGCTGGGCCATGATGTCGTCCGCGGAGGCGTCGTCGACCTGGACTCCGAGGAAGATGATGCGGTCCTCGAAGAGCTTGGCGTACGGGTCCTGGCGCTTGTAGCCGTAGGCCGTGCGCTCCTCGAACGTGGGGAGGATGTAGCGCGAGGACGGTGCGGCTCCGGAGCCGAACGCCGTTCCGCCGAAGGTGGGTGTGGTCATTGTCTGTTCCTGATCTCTCGGCGCGTTCGCTGGACTACTCGTCGATGGCGGTTCCGCCACCGCCGGCCACGTCGGTCGCCGACGAGCGGATGTGGTCCACGAAGCCGTAGGCGAGGGCCTCCTCGGCGCTGAACCAGCGGTCGCGGTCACCGTCCTCGTTGACCTGCTCGACGGTCTTGCCGGTCGCCTTGGCGGTGATCTCGGCGAGGCGCTTCTTCATGTCGAGGATGAGCTGCGCCTGGGTCTGGATGTCGGAGGCCGTGCCGCCGAAGCCGCCGTGCGGCTGGTGGAGGAGCACCCGCGCGTTCGGGGTGATGTAGCGCTTGCCCTGGGTTCCGGCGGTGAGGAGCAGCTGGCCCATGGAGGCCGCCATCCCGATGCCCACGGTCACGATGTCGTTCGGGACGAACTGCATCGTGTCGTAGATCGCCATGCCCGCGGTGATGGAGCCGCCGGGCGAGTTGATGTAGAGGTAGATGTCCCGCTCGGAGTCCTCGGCTGCCAGGAGCAGGAGCTTCGCGGCGATCTCGTTCGCGTTCTCGTCGCGCACCTCGGAACCGAGCCAGATGATCCGGTCCTTGAGCAGGCGGTCGAAAACACTGTTGGGCATAACCATGTCGGCCATGTATTGCTCCGTTTCAGTTGTCGCTTCGGAGGCGAATCTATCGGACGCCGCCAGGCCGATCCGGCCGTGTTCGCCCGGGGCGGAGCGGGAGTCGCCCGTGTTCGCCCGGGGCGGACCGGAGCCCCCCCAACGAGAGGAGCCGCCCTCCGACGGATCGGGGGGCGGCTCCTGACGTGCTCGCGGCGACTACTCCGCGGCCGGGGTCTCCTCGGCGGGAGCGGCGGCCTTCTTCTTGGCCGGCGCGCGCTTCTTCTTGGGGGCCGGGGCGGGCTCCTCCTCGGCGGCGGGCTCCTCGGCGACGGGCTCGGCGGGGACCTCGGCGTCGGCGTCGGCCTGAGCCTCCTCCGCGACCTCGGTCTCGTCCGAGGCGACGGCCTCGTCGGAGGCCTCGACGGCCTCGTCGTCACCGGGGACCGCGGTGAACGCGGTCAGGTCGACGGCGTTGCCCTCGGTGTCGGTGACCTTCGCCTTGCCGAGGACGATCGCGAGCGCCTTGTTGCGGGCGACCTCGCCGACCATCTGGCCGATCTGGTTGTTCTCGGACAGGATCTTGATGAACTCGTTCGGCTCCATGCCGTACTGCGCCGCACCCTGGATGAGGTACTGCGTGAGCTCGTCCTGGCTGACCTGGACCTTCTCCTGCTCGACGACGTGGTCGAGGAGGATCTGCGTCTTGAAGGTCTTCTCGCTGGCCTCCTTGACCTCGGCGCGGTGCTCGTCGTCCTCGAGGCGGTTCTCGCCCTCGAGGTGGCGGTGCACCTCGTCCTCGACGAGACCGGCGGGCACGGGGACCTCGACGAGGGCGAGCAGCGCCTCGACGAGCTTCTCGCGGGCCTCGCCGCCCTGGCCGAAGGTCTTCTGCTGAGCGGCCTGCTCCTTGAGCGACTCGCGCAGCTCGGCGATGGTGTCGAACTCGCTGGCGATCTGCGCGAAGTCGTCGTCGGCCTCGGGGAGCTCGCGCTCCTTGACGGCGGTGAGCGCGACGGCGATCTCGGCCTGCTCGCCGGCGTGGTCGCCGCCGAGCAGCGGAGCGGTGAACGTGGTGCTCTCGCCCGCGGTGAGCGAGTCGAGCGCCTCGTCGATGCCCTCGATCAGCTCGCCCGAGCCGAGCTCGTACGAGATGGCGTTGGCGGTGTCGACCTCGACGCCGTCGATGGAGGCGACCAGGTCGATCTGCGCGAAGTCGCCGGTCTTCGCCGGGCGGTCCACGGTGACCAGGGTGCCGAAGCGGCTGCGGAGCTTGTCCAGCTCGGCGTCGACGTCGGCGTCGGTGACCTCGGCCGCCTCGACGGTGAGCTCGATGCCGTCGTAGTCCGGGACGGTGATCTCGGGGCGCACGTCGACCTCGATGGCGAGCTCGAGGTCGCCGGTGAAGTCCTTGTCGCTCGGCCAGGCGACGATGTCGGCCTGCGGGCGGCCCAGGGGGCGGACCTCGGTCTCGCGGACGGCCTCGCGGTAGAAGCCGTCGAGGCCCTCGTTGACCGCGTGCTCGAGCACCGCGGCCTTGCCGACGCGCTGGTCGACGATGGCGGGCGGGACCTTGCCCTTGCGGAAGCCGGGGACGTTGATCTGCTCGGCGATGTGGCCGTAGGCGTGCGTGATGCTGGGGCCGAGCTCGTCCGGGGTGACCGAAATCGCGAGCTTCACGCGGGTCGGGCTCAGCTGTTCTACCGTGGTCTTCACGTGAGGGGATCTCCTGTGCTGGTTGGTGTCGGCGCCGGATGACGGTCGTCACGGGTCGATGTCGTCACGATGAGTACTCGTGGTCGGGGCGACAGGATTCGAACCTGCGACCTCCCGCTCCCAAAGCGGGCGCTCTAGCCAAGCTGAGCTACGCCCCGGATGCGCGGGCCTGGGCACCGTGCGTGAGACTCTCGTCGAGCCGTCCCCGCACGTGCGCTTGCGCGACACGCCGAAATGGCCTTCGCAAGTGTACTGCACCGCGGCAGCGGCGACCGGAACCGCGCGGCGGAGGACGACCGGGGTGTCCACGGTGCTCGCGCGATGTACTACGCTGTCCTGGTGCCTGGTCGAGAGACCCGGTCGCACCGGTTCGCGGTCGTCAGACCATCGATTCGGGGCTGTAGCTTAGTGGTAAAGCCTCTGTCTTCCAAACAGATGATGCGAGTTCGATTCTCGTCAGCCCCTCTCCTCTCGAAGAGCCCCGGACGTCCGGGGCTCTTCGTCGTTCCGAGGCGTTCCGGGCGTGCTCAGCCGACCGCGCCGCGGTGCTCCTCCGTCAGGGCGAGGTACGAGGCGGCGTTCCGGCGGATGCCCTCGCGCTCCTCCTCCGTCAGCTCCCGCCGGACCCTCCCGGGGACGCCCGCCACGAGCGAGCCCGGCGGGACGACCGTCCCCTCGAGGACGACGGCGCCCGCGGCGATCAGCGAGCCGGTGCCGATGACGGCCCCGTTCAGGACGGTCGCGCTCATGCCGACCAGCACGTCGTCCTCGAGGGTGCAGCCGTGCAGCACGGCGTTGTGCCCGACCGAGACTCCGGCGCCGATGACCGCGTCGTAGTCGGCGTCGACGTGGACGACGACGCCGTCCTGGAGGTTGCTGCCGGCGCCGAGCTCGATCCGCGCGTGCTCCGCGCGCAGGACGGCGCCGTACCAGACGCTCGCCCGCTCCCCCAGGCGCACGGAGCCGATCACGGTGGCGCCCGGAGCGACCCACGCGGTGTCGGCGATCTCCGGGGCGCGTCCCCCGGTCAGGGCGAGGACGCGGGCGCCCTCCGCAGGACTCGACGGCATCGGGTTCTCCTCTTCTCCGGTGGTCAGCGCCCGGCGCGCAGGAAGGCGAGGACCGCCAGCACCCGCCGGTGGTCGGAGCCCGAGTCCTCGAGCCCGAGCTTCTGGAAGATCGCGGTCACGTTCTTCTCCACGGCGCCCACGCCGACGAAGAGAGCGGAGGCGATGCCCGCGTTCGTGCGCCCCTGGGCCATCTGCTCCAGCACCTCCCGCTCCCGCGGGGTCAGCGAGGCGAGCGGGTCGCGGTTGCGCTGCAGGAGCGAGGCGACGACCTGCGGGTCGAGGACTGTTCCGCCCGCTGCGACGCGCTCGACGGCGTCGCGCAGCTCCTCCACGGAGGCGACCCGGTCCTTCAAGAGGTAGCCGAGTCCGCCGTCGCCGGAGCCGAGCAGCTCCTGCGCGTAGGTGACCTCGACGTACTGGCTGAGCAGCAGAACCGACACCTGCGGGTAGCGCCGGCGGATCTCCAGCGCCGCGCGGACGCCCTCGTCGCGGAAGGTCGGCGGCATCCGGACGTCGAGCACGGCGACGTCGACCCCGGCCGGGTCCCGCGCCAGATCGGCGAGCAGGGCGTCCGCGTCCCCGAAGGCGCCGACGGAGGCGAACCCCGCGTCCTCGAAGAGGCGGACCAGGCCCTCGCGCAGGAGGACCGAGTCCTCGGCGATGGCGACGCGGATCACGGGCACGCCCTCAGGATAGGGCGGCCGGGCGGTAGGGGACGTGCACCCCGACCGTGGTCGGCCCGCCGACCGGCGACTCCACGCTCAGGATCCCGCGCAGGCCCCGGACGCGCCCGCCCACCCCCTCGAGACCGTGACCGGCGACCGGCGACGCCCCGCCGACTCCGTCGTCGACCACCCAGGCGTCGAGCCAGCGCTCCCCCGGAGTGCCGGAGTCGCGGGTGTCGAGATGCACCCGCACCGATCGGGCACCGGAGTGCTTGGAGACGTTGGCGAGCAGCTCGGCGACGACGAAGTAGACGCTGCGCTCGACCTCGGGCGGCACGTCCGCCACGGGGTGCTCGGTGAGGACCTCGACCGGCACCGGGCTGAGCTCGGCGAGCGAGTGCACCGCCGCCTCGAAGCCCCGGTCCTGCAGGATCGGCGGCGCCACTCCGCGGGAGAGGGCGCGCAGCTCGTCGAGCGCGGCGCGCACGTGCTCGCGAGCCTCGTCGACCAGGCGGGCGGCGGACTCCGGGTCGGCGGCGAGTCGGTTGCGGGCCGAGGCCAGGTCCATCTGGACCCGGATCAGGCGCTGCTGCGGGCCGTCGTGGATGTCGCGCTCGAGCCGGCGCAGCGCGCGGTCCTCGGCGGCGACGGCTGCGCCGCGGGAGGCGCTCAGCTCGGCGACCTCGCGCTGGAGCGCCTCCGACTCCCACGGGCCGAGCAGGAGACGGTCGACCAGCCAGTGCAGGAGGGAGAGGCCGCGGGTGGCGAACGGCAGGGTCGAGACGAAGAGGACGGTCGTGGCGACCGTCGCCGCGGCGACCAGTCCCGCCGGAGGCTGCGGGGCGCCCAGCAGAGCTGCTCCGCTCTCGGCCAGCAGGCGGGCCGGACCGGGGGCCCCCGTGAGCGCGGCGGCCACCGTGCCCGGGCCCGCCCAGGTCCACAGCGCGAGGAGCAGTCCGGACAGCAGCGCGAGCACCGGAGCCACGACGAGCGTGTGCAGGAGAGCGAGCCAGTAGTGCCCGTCGATCACCGGACCGTAGAGGGCGAAGGTCGAGGGAGTGACGGCGGAGGGCGGTCGCCGCCACTGCGGCCGGGGGACGGCGGGCCGTCCGGCCAGCACGTCGAGGCCGACGGCGGCCCGCGAGAAGAAGCGCGCCGTGTAGAGGGCGGCGGGCAGGAACACCAGGCCGATCAGGACTCCGACGAGCCCGAGCGCGACGGCCAGCGCGACGCCGGCGCAGAAGGCGCCGAGGAGCGCGACCGGGATCGCGGCCACCAGCGCGAGCACCTCCCGGGGCAGTCCGCGCCAGAGCCGGAGGTAGGCCCGCGAGGCCTCGCCGAGGGCCGTCGATGCTCCGCTCATCCGCGCCTCCTGTCCGCTCCCGCCGCCGCCGCGACCCGGTCGAGCGTACCGGCGGCACGGCTCCGGGCACCCGGGGGGAAGCCCCCGTGACGCCCCTCCGCGACAGAGGTGAGCCTGTCCTTCACCGGAATGAGCCGAGCCTGCGCTTCCTTGCGGCGCCGAGGGATCTGCGTACTGTTGACGATCAGTCACCCCCTCTCGAAAGGACCAGACGATGTCCACCACGTCCGTCACGTCGCTCACCTCGTCGAACCCGGATGTCGCATCCGGAGTCGCCCAGTTCCTCAGCCCCGTCGTCGTCGAGATGACCGCGCTCGCCGTCAACGGCAAGCAGGCGCACTGGCACGTCCGCGGCGCCAACTTCATCGGCGTCCACGAGCTGCTCGACGCGATCGTCGGCCGCGCCATCGAGTGGGCCGACCTCGCCGCGGAGCGCGTCGTCGCCCTCGGCCTCCCGGTCGACGCCCGCATCCAGACCGTCGCCTCGGCGACGCAGTCCGAACCCCTCACCCCCGGCTTCCAGCGCTCCGAGAACGCGATCGTCGAGATCATCCGCCAGATGGACGTCGCCATCGCGACCGTCAACACGGCGATCGCCGAGCTCGCCGAGATCGACGCGAGCAGCCAGGACGTCGCGATCGAGATCGGCCGCGGCCTCGAGAAGGACCGCTGGTTCCTCTTCGCCCACGTCAGCGAGAGCTGAGCACCACGCCTCGACCGGCCCGCGGATCCTCGGATCCCGCGGGCCGTCGTCGTTTCCCGGCCCGTCCGCGCGATCCGGAGCAGCCGGAGTCGCGACGGGCGCGGGTCAGCCGCCGTGCGTGAAGCGGCCCGCCAGGAGGGTCGCGGCGACCGGCATGGATCGGAGGGCTCCTGCATCGGCGGCGAGCGGATCGCGGTCGACCACCACCAGATCGGCGGGATCGCCGGCCGCGGGCGTGAGCCGGCGCACCCGGGTCGAGGCGACGATCGCCTCCTCGACGCTCACCCGCTGCTCCGGATGCCAGGGCTCGTCGCCCGGCAGCGCCCGCGCGACCGCGGCCGAGATCGCGACCCACGGGTCGAGCGGAGCGACCGGAGCGTCCGAGCCGAGCACCACGCGGGCCCCGGAGTCGAGCAGCGAGCGCAGCGGGAACGCCCGGCCGGTGCGTCCCGGCCAGTACCGCTCCGCCACCTCGCGGTCGTCGAGCGCGTGCGCGGGCTGCACTCCGGCCTCCACGCCGAGCGCGGCGAACCGCGGAAGGTCGGTCTCCGCGAGCAGCTGAGCGTGCTCGATCCGGCCCCCGCCGACCCGGCCGAGCGCGTCCAGAGCCAGCGTCGCCGCGGCGTCTCCGATCGCGTGCACGGTGGAGCGGATGCCCCCGGCGGCCGCGCGGGCGAGCAGCTCGTCCAGCTCGGCGGGCTCCACGGTGAGGACGCCGTTGCCGTCGTGGTCGGCGTAGGGGTGGGCGCAGTAGGCGGTCCTCGTGTTGAGGGAGCCGTCGATCAGGACCTTGAGCGGGCCCATCCGCAGCAGGCCGTCACCGCCGTCGAGTTCGTCGCCCGTGCGCAGTCCCTCAGCGAGGGCGCGGTCGAGGTGGTCGCGGTAGACGCCGGTGTCGACGCGGAGGGAGCGTGCTCCGCCAGCGACGCGACGGGGCCAGTCCCCCACATTCCAGCGCATCTCGAGGTCGACGACGCCGACCACCCCGCGAGCCGCAGCCCGCCGCGCCGCCGCGTCGGCGAGTGCGTCGAGCTCGTCGTCGCCGAGGGCGCCGAGTGCGGTGACGAGCTCGAAGCAGGCGTCCTCGCGCAGCAGCTCGGGCTCGGGAGCGACGGCGTAGCGCCGGTACGCGGCGGAGTTCAGCCAGGCGCAGTGCAGGTCGCCGCTGATCAGCACGACGGGCCGTTCCGGAGAGACCTCGTCCAGGAGCGCGGTCGTGGGCGGCTCCGGCCAGAGGCCGTCGCGGAAGCCGAAGCCGATCAGCGTGCCGGTACCGGGCTCCTCCGCCAGGCGACGTCGGACCGCGTCCGCCGTTCCGCGGGCCGAGTCGGCTGACGAGACGTCCAGGCGCGGTGCCGTCATCGCCCACTGGGAGAAGTGGACGTGCTCGTCCCAGAGGCCGGGGAGCACCCAGCGCCCATCGAGGTCGCGCACCTCGTCGCCCGGGGCGGCGGCGGCGTCCGGTCCGACAGATTCCACGCGGCCGTCGCGCAGGAGCACGGCACCGGGTCGGGACGAGCCGAGGAGGCGGGCGCCCCGAAGAAGGACACCGCCGGTCATCGGGCGGCCTCGCGGAGCGCGGGGCGGACGGCTCGGCGGGCGCGGGACCGGGCCGGCGTCTCTCCACCGGCGCTCACGACTGGCACACCGGGCACCAGTAGAGCTTGCGCGCGCCGATCTCCTCGAGCAGCACGTTCGTGCCGCAGACGCGGCAGGGCAGACCCTCGCGCTTGTAGACGTAGTTGCGCTCGGCGCGGCTGCGGACGGCTTTCGAGCGCTCGGTCTTCGTCAGGCCGCGGCGCGTGATCATCATCCCGGTCCGGATGCCGTCCTCGAGCAGGTCCGCCCAGTCCCGCCACAGCTCCTGTGCGAGCTCCAGCGGCACCTGCTTGCCGGGAGTGTGCGGGTCGAGGCCGGCGCGGTAGAGCAGCTCCGCGCGGTAGATGTTGCCGATGCCGCTGACCACGGACTGGTCCATCAGCACCAGCCCGACCGGCGTCGCCGTCCTACGGAGCCGGTTCACGAAGCGGTCGCGCGCCTCGTCGGAGTCGTCGACGGCCGGATCCGGACCGAGGCGGGCGAGGAGGGCCTCCACCTGGGCGGGGTCCATCACCTCGCAGGCGGTGGGGCCGCGCAGGTCGGCGACCGTCTCCTCCGTCATGATGCGCACGCGCACCGCGCCCACGGGCGGCGGCGGGAACTCGTCGAGGTCGGAGTCGGTCTCGTGCTCCGTCTCGGAGAGGCGCACGGCGCGGCGGCGCCGGGGAGCGCCGATGCTGCTGCCGGCCTTGCCGTCCGGGAACAGCGGCGAGACGTGCCCGAGGAAGTCCCACGCACCGTAGAGGCCGAGGTGGACGTGCAGCGTCAGGTCGCCCTCGAAGCGCAGCAGCAGGTGCTTGCCGACGGCCGTGGACTCGAGGACCTCGCGCCCGTCGAGGAGCGCGGCTCCTTCGGTGAAGCGACCCTGGGGGCTGCTGGTCGCGACGCGGTGCCCGACGACGTCGCGCTCGAACTGCAGGGCGATCCGGTGGACGGAGTGCCCCTCGGGCACTCAGCGCTCCTTCGCGGCGGAGTCGACGACCCGGCCGGCGATGTCGCCGGTGGCCTCGTACTCGGCGAGCTGCGCGATGCGGCGCACGTGCCGCTCCTCGAAGGTGAAGGGCTCGGCGACGAACGCGTCGATGAAGCCGGTGGCCTCCTCGACGGAGTGCTGGCGGGCCCCGATCGAGATGACGTTCGCGTCGTTGTGCTGGCGGGCCAGCACGGCGGTACTCAGATTCCACACGAGCGCCGCGCGCACGCCCGCGACCTTGTTCGCCGCGATCTGCTCGCCGTTGCCCGAGCCGCCGAAGACGACGCCGAGAGCCTCGACCCCCGCCTCCTGATCGCGGACGACCGCGGCGGCGGCGTTGATGCAGAAGGACGGGTAGTCGTCCAGCGGGTCGTAGGACGTGGGGCCGTGGTCGATCACGTCATGACCGGCGGCGCCGAGGTGCTCGATCAGGTGACGGCTGAAGTCCAGCCCTGCGTGGTCCGTGGCGATGTGGATGCGCACGAGAGAACTCCTCCGGAAGAGCCGTCTGGGACCCGCGGTGCCCGGGCCGGGAGCCAGAGTACCGCGGGTCGGCTCAGTCGAACTGCGGGTCGCGGGTCCGCGAGCGCTTGAGCTCGAAGAAGCCGTCGAAGGAGGCGGCGGCGACGATGCCGTCCCAGAGGGTCAGCGCCTGCTCGCCCCTCGGGATCGGCGAGATGACGGGGCCGAAGAAGGCGACGTCGCCGATCGCGATGACCGGGGTGCCGACGTCCTGGCCGACCCGCTCGATCCCGTCGAAGTGGGAGGCGCGCATCGGCTCGTCGTACTCGTCCGAGTCGGCGTGGGCGGCGAGCTCCGCGGGCAGGCCGAGCTCGGCGAGCGACTCGGCGATCACCGCGTCGACGTCGGTGCGCCCGCCCGGGTGGATCCGGGTGCCGAGCGCGTCGTAGAGCGGCTTGACGTGCTCGCGGCCCTCGCGCTCGGCGACGGCGGCGACCAGGCGCGTGTAGCGCAGCGCGCGCGGGAGGAAGGCGCGGTACGAGTCGTCCACGTCCTTGTCCTCGTTGAGGACGGCGAGGCTCATGATGTGCCACTGCACGTCGAGGTCGCGCGCGGGGGTCACCTCGTCCACGAATCGCGAGGTCATCCAGGCCCACGGGCAGGAGGGGTCGAACCAGAAGTCCACAGAGGTCATGGGGACACGCTACGCCGCTCGCCGGGGCCGCGTCCGCGCTCCCCGGCGGCTCCGCAGGATCGGCGCCACGGGGCTCCACGGCGGGTCCCGGCAGCTCTAGGGTGGATCGGCGGCGCCCGCACCCCGGCGCCCGCGGCAGCGCCCGAGACGAACGGATGGAGCACCCCCGTGCCAGGAGACAACCTCACCCGGAGCGAGGCGCAGGAGCGCGCCTCGCTGATCCAGGTCCACGACTACGACATCGCCCTCGACCTGACCCGGGGAGCCGAGACCTTCCTCAGCACCACCACGGTGCGCTTCTCCGCCACCGAGGGCGCCTCGAGCTTCATCGACGCCGTCACGGGCACGGTCCACTCCGTCACCCTCAACGGCGCGGAGCTCGACCCCGCCGACGTCGCCGACGGCGTCCGGATCCGCCTCGACTCCCTGGCTGCGGACAACGAGCTCACCGTCGTCGCCGACATGCTCTACACCAACACGGGCGAGGGCCTGCACCGCTTCGTCGACCCCGTCGACGGCGAGGTGTACCTGTACTCGCAGTTCGAGGTGCCCGACTCCCGCCGCGTCTTCGCGGTGTTCGAGCAGCCGGACCTCAAGGCCGAGTTCCGCTTCACCGTCACCGCACCCGCGCAGTGGCAGGTCGTGTCGAACCAGCCCACTCCCGAGCCGGTCCCGGCGGGCGAGGGGATCGCGACCTGGAGCTTCGAGCCCACCCCGCGCATCTCCTCCTACATCACGGCCCTCGTCGCCGGACCCTACGTGGTCGAGACCGACTCGCTCGTCTCCTCCGACGGCCGCACCATCCCGCTGGGGGTCTTCGCCCGGGCCTCGCTCGCGCCCTTCCTCGACGCCGACTACGTGTTCGAGAAGACGAAGCAGGGCTTCGCCTTCTACGAGGAGAAGTTCGGCGTCCCGTACCCGTTCGCGAAGTACGACCAGCTGTTCGTCCCCGAATTCAACGCCGGCGCGATGGAGAACGCGGGAGCGGTGACCTTCACCGAGACCTACGTGTTCCGCTCGAAGGTGACGGACGCGATCAAGGAGCGCCGGGTCGTCACGATCCTCCACGAGCTCGCCCACATGTGGTTCGGCGACCTGGTCACGATGAAGTGGTGGAACGACCTCTGGCTCAACGAGTCGTTCGCCGAGTACGCCTCCACCCTCGCCACCGCGGAGGCGACGGAGTGGACCGAGGCGTGGACCACCTTCGCCGCGATGGAGAAGAGCTGGGCCTACCGCCAGGACCAGCTGCCCTCGACCCACCCGATCGTCGCGACCATCAACGACCTCGAGGACGTCCAGGTCAACTTCGACGGCATCACCTACGCCAAGGGCGCCTCGGTGCTCAAGCAGCTCGTCGCGTGGGTCGGCGAGAAGGAGTTCCTCGCCGGCGTCCACGAGTACTTCGTCAAGCACGCCTTCTCGAACACGGAGCTGCGCGACCTGCTGGTCGAGCTGGAGGCCACCAGCGGGCGCGACCTCACCGAGTGGTCGGCGCAGTGGCTCGAGACGGCCGGCGTGAACACGCTCCGCCCCGAGATCGCGGTCGACGAGAGCGGAGCGATCGCGTCCTTCGCGATCCTGCAGACCGCGGTCGAGGAGTACCCGACGATCCGCCCGCACCGCCTGGCGATCGGCCTGTACGACTTCGAGGGCGAGCGCCTCGTCCGCGTCGACCGCCTCGAGCTGGACGTCGACGGGGAGCGCACCGAGGTGCCCGAGCTGATCGGCCGCACCCGTCCGGCGCTCGTGCTGCTCAACGACGACGACCTCGCCTACGCGAAGGTCCGCCTCGACGACGCCTCGCTCGCCGTGGCCGTCGAGCACCTCGCGAGCATCGACAGCCCCCTGGCCCGCTCGCTGGTCTGGGGCTCGGTTTGGGACTCGACTCGCGACGCCGAGTCGGCGCCGCGCGACTTCGTCCGCCTCGTCCTGGGCAACGTCGCGACCGAGACCGAGTCCACGACCCTGCGGACGGTGCTCAACCAGCTCGTCGCCACCGCCACCCAGTACGTCGCTCCGGAGTACCGGGCCGAGGTCGTCGAGGAGGCGGGCGATCAGCTGTGGACGCTCGCGCAGAGCGCCGAGCCGGGCAGCGACGCGCAGTTCCAGTTCGTGAAGTTCTTCGCCGCGATCGCGTCCACCCCGGCGCACCTCGAGGCCGTGCAGGCGCTGCTCGACGGCTCCACCGCCCTCGGCGGCCTCGACATCGACACCGACCTCGGCTGGGAGCTGCTGATCGCTCTCGTCGCCGGCGGGCGGGCCGGTGCGGACGACATCGACGCGGCGCTCGCCTCGGACAACACGGCGACCGGCCAGCAGTCGGCCGCGCACGCCCGTGCCGCACTGCCGACCGCGGAGGCGAAGCGCGCGGCCTGGGACTCCGTCACGGCCGACGACTCGGCACCGAACACGATCGTCCGCTCGACGGGCCTGGGCTTCCAGCGCGCCGCCGACCCGCGCCTGCTCGACGCGATGGTCCCGGTCTACTTCGACGCCCTCCGCTCCCTCTGGGAGTCGAAGAGCTACAAGATCGCCGAGTACCTGGTCGTCGGCTTCTACCCGGCCGCCACGCCCTCGCAGGAAATCGTCGACGCCACCCGCGCCTGGCTCGACGCGAACCCGGAGGTCCCGGCGCTGCGCCGACTCGTGATCGAGAACCTGGCCGGCGTGGAGCGTGCGCTCCGCGCCCAGGAGCGCGACACCCGGGGCTGACAATGAGCCGCCCGGTCCCCGGCGCTCGGCGCTGCGGGACCGGACGGCTCTCCCCGCTCCCGGCGCCTAGCGCTGCGGGACCGAGCGGCGCTCCGGCCCGTCGTAGGCGGACAGCGGCCGGATGAGCGCGTTCGAGCCCCGCTGCTCGATCACGTGGGCCGTCCAGCCCACCACCCGCGCGGCGACGAACAGCGGAGTGAAGATCCCGGTGTCGAAGCCCATCAGCCGGTAGGCGGGGCCGGACGGGTAGTCGAGGTTCGGCAGGATCCCCGTCCGCTCGGCCATCGCCGCGGCCAGGGCGTCGTACAGCTCCATCATCTCGCCGGCCCCCTCGTGCTCGGCGAGCCGCCGGAGAGCGGCGTCCATGGTCGGCACCCGCGAGTCGCCCGACTTGTAGACCCGGTGGCCGAACCCCATGACCTTCCGGCGCTGCCCGAGCGCCTCGGCGAGCCACTCGCGGGACCGCCGGTCCGCCTCCGGTCCGGTGCCGACCTCGTCGAGCACGTGCAGCACGGCCTCGTTCGCCCCGCCGTGGAGCGGTCCCTTGAGCGCTCCGACGGCGGCGGTCACGGCGGAGTGGACGTCCGACAGCGTCGACGTCACGACGCGGGCCGTGAAGGTCGAGGCGTTGAAGGAGTGCTCGGCGTAGAGCACCAGCGAGACGCGGAACGCGTCGACGACGACCGGCTCCGGCACCTCGCCGAAGGTCGTCCAGAGGAAGTTCTCGGAGTAGTCGAGGTCGTCGCGCGGCTCGATCGGCTCGAGGCCGCGCAGGCGGCGCTGGGCGTAGGCGACGATCGCCGGCAGTGCCGCCCAGAGCCGCACGGAGCGCTCCAGCACGGCCTCGGGAGCGTCGGCGTCCGGATCCTCCTCGAGCGCGCCCAGGACGCTCACCGCCGTCCGCACCACGTCCATCGGGTGCGCCGACAGCGGCAGCAGGTCGATCACGGTGCGCACCTCGGGGGCCAGGGCGCGGTGGGCCCGCTCCACGGCGGCCAGCCCGGCCGCCTCCTCCGCAGTGGGGAGCTCGCCGTGCCAGAGCAGCCAGGCCACGTCCTCGAACGAGGTCCCCGCCGCGAGCTCCTGCACGGGGTAGCCGCGGTAGAGCAGCGAGTTCGACGACGGGTCGACCTTCGAGACGGCCGTCGTGTCGACGACGACCCCCACGAGTCCCTTGCGGATGTCCTGATCGGTCGTGCTCATCCTTCGCTCCTTCGCGAGAGGCGGGCGGCGGCGCCGGGGAGCGCCGCCGGTTCATGCGGGTCGGCGCGCTCAGGCGCCGTAGTGGTCGGCGAGCGAGAAGTCGAAGACGCCCTCGTCGAAGCGGCTGTACGAGGCGTAGTCGAGGAGCTCGTAGAGCTCGGCGCGCGTCTGCATGCCCGGGACCTCCGAGCGGAGCGAGCCCTCCGCCTTGAGCGCGTCGAGAGCCCGCATCGCGGCGCCCATCGCGATCCGGAGCAGCGAGACCGGGTGGATCACGACGTTCACGCCGACGTCGGCGAGCTGCTGCGCGGTGAACAGCTCGCTCTTGCCGAACTCGGTCATGTTGGCGAGGATCGGCACGTCGATCGCGGCGCGCACGGCCTCGAACTCGGACAGGTCGCGCATCGCCTCGGGGAACACCGCGTCGGCTCCGGCGTCGACGAGGCGCTTGGCGCGGTCGATCGCGGCCGGCAGGCCGTCGAGGGCGCGGATGTCGGTGCGGGCCATGATCACCAGGTCGGAGTCGCGGCGCGCGTCGACGGCGGCCACGATCCTCCGCACCGAGGTCGCCTCGTCGACGACCGCCTTGCCGTCGAGGTGCCCGCACCGCTTGGGGTTCACCTGGTCCTCGATGTGCAGCCCCGCGACTCCGGCGTCCTCGAGCATCTGCACCGTCCGCGCGACGTTCAGCGGCTCACCGAAGCCGGTGTCCGCGTCGACGAGGACCGGCAGGTCGGTCAGGCGCGCGATCTGCTGCGAGCGGCCAGCCACCTCGCTGAGCGTGGTGAGCCCGATGTCCGGCAGCCCCAGCTCGGCCGAGAGCACGGCGCCCGACACGTAGATCCCGTCGAAGCCCTTCGCCTCGATGAGGCGCGCGGAGAGCGGAGTGAACGCGCCGGGCAGCTGCAGCAGCTCGCCCGAGGCGAGGCGCTCGCGGAAGAGGCGGCGCTTCTCGGCGGGAGTCCGGGTGGAGTGGAGCATCGGGCGTCCTTCCCAGGGCGGTGTCCGGGTCCGAGCGGACCCGCCTCGAATCTATACGCGCTCGGGGCTCGTGCACCCGTCTCGGAGGGAGGCGTCCCGTAGCCTGGAGCGGTCATGCTGCTTCTTCAGACCTCCACCCCGGACCCTGTCGCCGCCACCGTCTCCTTCTTCGAGTCCGAGCCCTTCTGGAAGGTGGTCGCGATCCTCGGGATCGTGCTTGGCGCGCTCCTGGTGCGCGTCATCGCCCACTTCGTGATCGGCCGCGTCGTCGACCAGATCGTGTCGGGAGTGAAGCGCCGACAGCGCGTCGAGGACACCCAGTCGATCGCCGCGTCGCCGCTCGCGGCCGTGCGGGTGGTGCAGCGCACGCGCACGCTCGGGTCGATCCTCAACAACCTGAGCTCGATCCTGATCGTCGTCATCGCCCTGGTCATGATCGTGACGACGATCGACAAGGACCTCATCGGCTCCTTCGCCCTGCTGACGGCCGCCCTCGGCGCGGGCCTCGGCTTCGGCGCGCAGAACATCGTCAAGGACGTCCTGAACGGGCTGTTCATGGTCGCAGAGGACCAGCTCGGGGTCGGCGACGTCGTCGACACCGGGCAGGCGACGGGCGTGGTCGAGTCGGTCGGCGTCCGGGTGACGCAGATCCGCGACGTCAACGGCACCCTCTGGTTCGTCCGCAACGGCGAGATCGTCCGGGTCGGGAACATGTCGCAGGGCTGGTCGCGCGTCATCGTCGACCTGGCCGTGCCTTACGAGACGGACCTCGAGCAGGTGCAGTCCACGGTCCTCGCGACCGCGAACGAGCTGGCGGCGAGCAGCCGCTGGCGGGCCCGGATCATCGACAAGCCCGAGCTCTGGGGCCTGGAGTCCATCGCCGACGACGCCCTGGTCATCCGGGTCGTGGTCAAGACCCGCACCACCGCCAAGGACGACGTCGCCCGCGAGCTGCGCCTGCGCCTGAAGAAGTCGCTCGACGCGCTCGACGTGAAGCTCCCCTCGCTGGCCACCGTCGTCCTCGAGGGCTTCGAGGGGGCGACGAGCGTCGGAGGCGCCAAGCCGCCGCGGACCACGCCCTCCCCTACGATCAGCACCGAGCACGGCAAGCCCGTGCGGCTCCCCCGCGCGCTGCGGCGCGGGAGCGGGACGCCGCCCCAGGACGGCGGCGGCACCTCCGGCCCGACGGGAGCGCGCTCGTGAGCGGCCTGCAGATCGGCGGCACGCCTCCGCTGCGCAGCTTCTGGGAGCACATCGGCGGCCGGCCGACGTTCGAGCGCCTGGTCCGCCGCTTCTACGAGGGCGTCCGCGAGGACGAGGTCCTCTGGCCGATGTACCCCGAGCACGACCTCGAGGGCGCGATCCAGCGGCTGACCGGCTTCCTCGAGCAGTACTGGGGCGGCCCGGGCACCTACAGCGAGGAGCGCGGCCACCCGCGCCTGCGGATGCGGCACCAGCCGTTCCGGATCAACCCCGAGGCCCGCGACCACTGGCTCCAGCACATGCGGACGGCCGTCGACGATCTCGAGCTCGCTCCGGCCGACGACGCCCTGCTCTGGGACTACCTGGAGCGCGCCGCCCACGCGATGGTGAACACCTTCGAGGAGTAGCCGCTCAGCCCGGGGTGCGGACCAGCACGTGTCCGCGCCGTGAGGTGAGGCGGCGCCAGGCGCCGCTCTCGAGCAGGGCGACCGGGTCGTCGGCGCCGAGGAACCCGAGCGCGAAGAGGGCGAACGCCGCTCCCGCCGGGACGTCCTCGAGGCCGTCGAGCGGGCGGCCCCAGACGCTCGACCGCACGCGGCCGACGATCTGCTCGCCCGTCTCGGAGCCGACGGCCGCCGCGATCTCGTCGATCCCCTCGCGCGCGACGCGCTCCAGGAAGCCCGGGTCCACGGGCTCGCGCCGGGTCCAGCCGCCGCGGGGCGGGGAGACGCCCGCCCAGGGCCCCGCCGTCGCGTCGTCGCCGTCGGGCAGGACGACCGGCTTGCCGTCCGCTCCGCCCGGCTCCCACTGCAGGCGGGCGAGGCGGTCCGACAGCGCACGGATCGGCACGACCCGGTCGAAGCCGGCGGGCTCGTCGAGCGCGAAGACGCGCAGGCCCAGCACGGTCGCGGAGCGGTCGAGCAGACCGCGAGGCTGGAGGATCGGCGTGTAGGCGGCCAGCACGTGGTCGTCGGCGAGGAGCCGGACCGCACCGTCCTCGACCCGGGCCGAACGGCCGAGGAAGACGCGCAGATCCGACAGGCTGGGCGGATCCGCCAGGGAGAAGGACGAACTCATCGCGTCGATAAACTTACCCGAGGCCGCTCGCCCGACCGCCCGACACCCCGGAGGTACCGTGCCCGATCCCCTGTCCTCGTTCCTCACCGCGCTCGACCTGACGGACACCGGCGCCCGCACCAGCGAGGACATCTCGACGGGTCCCTCGCAGTGGATGCCCGAGGGGCGGGTCTTCGGCGGCCAGGTCCTCGCGCAGTCGCTCATCGCTGCCGGTCGCACCGTCGAGGGGCGCTCCGTGCACTCGATGCACGGGTACTTCCTCCGCCCCGGGGACGTCTCCCTGCCGATCACGTTCTCGGTCGACCGGATCCACGACGGCCGCTCCTTCTGCACCCGTCGGACGCAGGCCTACCAGAACGGACGCCCCATCCTCTCGATGATCGCCTCGTTCCAGACCGAGGACGAGGGCCTCGACCACCAGGCGCCGATGCCGGAGGGGATCCCCGACCCGGAGTCGCTGCCGAGCACCGCTGAGATCCTCGCGGGGGTCGACCACCCGGTCGGCAGCTTCTGGGCCACGCAGCGCCCCTTCGACGTGCGGCACGTCGAGCAGCCGGTGTACCTCCGGGCCGACCCCGAGCGGGTCGCGCACCAGAGCGTGTGGATGCGCTCGCTCGGACCGCTGCCGGACGATCCGATGCTGCACCGCGCCGCCCTCGCCTACGCGAGCGACTACACGATCCTCGAATCCACGCTCCGCCGGCACGGTGCGGCGTGGACGACGCCGGGCCTGCGGATAGCGAGCCTCGACCACGCGATGTGGTGGCACCGCCCCGCGCGCGTGGACCAGTGGCTCCTCTACGTGCAGGAGGCGCCGAGCGCGTCCGGCGGACGCGGGCTCTCGCTCGGGCGCATCTACACGCAGGAGGGCGTGCTCGTGGCGAGCGTCGCCCAGGAGGGCATGGTCCGCGTCCCCCTGGGCTGAGCTCAGCCCCGCTTCGAGAAGGTGATGGGCTCCTCAACGTAGGGGCCCCACGCCTCGCGGAGCTCCTCCGGGATGCGCTGGGGCCTGCCCGTCGCGGCCGTGACCAGCACCAGAGTGGTGGCCGCCTTCGTGAAGAGCACCCGCGGGACGACGCCGGCGGGCGAGTAGAGCTCGTAGCAGACCTCGAGGCTCGCCCCGCCGATCCGCCCGATCCACAGCTCCACGTCGATCGGCGCGCGCATGTACGGGATCGGCGCGAGGTACTCGATCTCCTGCCGGGCGATGAGGCTGATCGACTCGGCGCCCGGCCGTGCGTCGAGCACCGCCGTCGCCATCCCGCCGGGCTGCGGCGAGTCCGGCTTCCAGAACGCCTGGATGCGCGCCTCCTCGAGCAGGCGCAGCATCTCGGCGTTGTTCACGTGCGCGTAGGCGTCGAAGTCCGACCAGCGCAGCGGGATGGCGACGTGCAGGCGCATCAGTCGCGGGTGAGCTTGCGGTACGCGGAGCGGTGCGGCTTCGCCGCGTCCGGGCCGAGGCGCTCGATCTTGTTCTCCTCGTACGCCTCGAAGTTGCCCTCGAACCAGTACCAGTTGGCCGGATCCTCCTCGGTGCCCTCGTAGGCGAGGATGTGGGTCGCGATCCGGTCGAGGAACCACCGGTCGTGAGTGATGACCACGGCGCAGCCGGGGAACTCGAGGAGCGCGTTCTCGAGGCTGCCCAGGGTCTCGACGTCGAGGTCGTTGGTGGGCTCGTCGAGCAGGAGCAGGTTGCCGCCCTGCTTGAGCGTCAGCGCGAGGTTGAGGCGGTTCCGCTCGCCGCCGGAGAGGACGCCGGCCTTCTTCTGCTGGTCCGGGCCCTTGAAGCCGAACTGCGAGACGTAGGCGCGGGAGGGGATCTCGGTCTTCCCGACGGTGATGTAGTCGTGCCCGTCGGAGACCACCTCCCACAGGTTCTTCTGCGGGTCGATGCCGCCGCGGCTCTGGTCGACGTAGGAGATGTCGACCGTCTCGCCGATCTTCAGGTCGCCCGAGTCGAGCGGCTCGAAGCCGACGATCGTCTTGAAGAGCGTGGTCTTGCCGACGCCGTTCGGGCCGATGACGCCGACGATGCCGTTGCGGGGCAGCGTGAAGCTGAGGTCGTCGATGAGGACGCGCTGGCCGAACTGCTTGTGCAGCTTCTTCGCGTCGATGACCTGGGAGCCGAGACGTGGGCCCACCGGGATGACGATCTCCTCGAAGTCGAGCACGCGCGTCTTCTCGGCCTCGGCCGCCATCTCCTCGTAGCGCGCCAGGCGCGCCTTCGACTTGGCCTGACGGCCCTTGGCGTTGCTGCGCACCCAGTCGAGCTCGGTGGTGAGCCGCTTGGCGAGCTTGGCGTCCTTCTTGCCCTGGACCTCCAGGCGGGCGCTCTTCTTCTCGAGGTACGTCGAGTAGTTGCCCTCGTAGGGGTAGAGGTGTCCGCGATCGACCTCGGCGATCCACTCCGCGACGTTGTCGAGGAAGTACCGGTCGTGGGTGACGGCGAGCACGGCGCCGGGGTACTTCGAGAGGAACTGCTCGAGCCAGAGCACGCTCTCGGCGTCGAGGTGGTTGGTGGGCTCGTCGAGCAGCAGCAGGTCGGGCTTCTGCAGGAGGAGCTTGGTGAGCGCCACGCGGCGCTTCTCGCCACCCGAGAGGTTGGTGACGAGGGAGTCACCCGGCGGGGTGCGCAGCGCGTCCATCGCCTGCTCCAGCTGCGAGTCCAGGTCCCAGGCGTCGGCGGCGTCGATCGCCTCCTGCAGGGTCCCCATCTCGGCGAGGAGGCTGTCGAAGTCGGCGTCCGGGTCGGCCATCGCGAGGGAGATCTCGTTGAAGCGGTCGATCTTGCCCTTGATCTCGCCCACGCCCTCCTGGACGTTCTCGAGCACCGTCTTGGTCTCGTCGAGCTCGGGCTCCTGCATCAGGATGCCGACGGTGTAGCCCGGGCTGAGCCGCGCCTCGCCGTTGCTCGGCGTGTCCAGCCCCGCCATGATCTTCAGGATCGTCGACTTGCCGGCGCCGTTGGGCCCGACCACGCCGATCTTCGCTCCCGGCAGGAACGACATGGTGACGTCGTCCAGGATCAGCTTGTCGCCGACCGCCTTCCGCGCGCGCACCATCGAGTAGATGTATTCAGCCATGCCCAGTCCTCAAGTCCGTCGGTCTGCGCGGAGTCGGGTCGCCCGCCGGTCCCCTGCTCCGCGCGGAGGCGCTGACGGAGGCTCGGACCGGGGCGGGACGCCGGGCCCCGGCCGACGCGGAGCGCAGGCCGCGGGACCGTCCGCACCAGTCGAGGATAACGGGAACTCGCCGGTCCGCGTCGGAGGGAGCGTCTGAACGCGGACCGCCCTCCGCTCCGGCCGGGCCGGTGGGGAGGGCGGATCGCGTCAGCGGACGACGGTGCGGATCAGCTGCAGGGCGTCAGGCGCTCCACCGCCTCGGACAGCGTGTCCGTGCTGCCGAGCAGGATCACCTGCGTCGCCTTGGACGCGGAGATGTCGGCGAGGACCGCCCGGGGCACACAGGTGGGCTGGACCGCGAAGAGCGGGCTCCTGGTGTAGCCCGCCGCCGTGGCTCCGGCCAGGGCGTCGGGGAACTTCTCACCGGTCGCGAGGTAGACGGTCGTCGCCGAGGTGAAGGCCGCCTTGTTCAGCTTCTCCGAGGTGTCGTACCGGTCGGTCCCGCCGATGCGGGTGATCACCGGGCCCGTGATCGAGCGCTCGATGCCGGCGCTGACCGAGAGCGTCGAGCCCGCGATCGTCAAGCTACTGACCTCGAGGCCGCTGATGATCTGCTGGGTGAGGGGGTCCACCGTGGAGCCGGTGCCGTTGGTCAGCACCACCGGAGCGCGATTCGCGCCGGCTGCGGCGCTGGCGCTCAGGGCGTCGGGGAACTTCTCGCCCGTGGCCAGCCAGGCCATCGAGGAGCCGCCCCTGAAGGCGTCCTGGAGGATCAGCTTCGAGGTGTCGTAGCGGTCGACTCCGCCGATGCGTGTGGTCTTCCCCTTCGGCGCATACGCGGCCAGGTCGCTGTAGACCTGGCTGCCGACGCTGAGCTCGGAGCCCACGACGACGATCTTCGCGGGCTTGAGACGCGTCAGCTCGGTGCGGACGACCTGGCTCATCGAGTCGCGGTCGACCAGGAGCAGCGGCCCGCCCGCCTTGGCCGCGGCGGGTCCGGCGCTGAGCGCGTCCGGGAAGTTCTGCCCGGTGGCGACGTAGACGACGGGGACGTTCGCCGGGAAGGTGCGCTTGGACACCTCGACCGCGGTGCCCTGACGGTCGGTGCCCGAGATGCGCGAGACGACCGGCGAGCCGGCAGGCGGGGCCGTCGGCGTACTGGTCGGCACGGGCGTGACCGGAGGAGTGGTCGGGCTCGGCGTGACCGGCGGTGTGGTAGCGGTGGCCGTCGGGGTCGGCGTGACCGGCGGGGTGGTGGCTCCGCTTCCCGTCACGCGGACCGCGGCGTCCGACGTGATGGTCGCTCCGCGGGGCTGGTCCACCCTGCCGTTGCTGACGCCGGTGACCTGGACCAGGCTGCTGGCGCGGTCCTTGTAGGCGTCGTAGGCGCTCGAGGGGATCGTCACGGTGACCGCGGACCGTCTGCTGTTCGTACTCACCTGGGCGGGGATCCGCTCGGTCCTGCTGGGACCGACATAGGCGGCGAGCCCCTGGAGGTCGTAGAAGTCGTCCCGGTTGGACTCGAGGACGAGGGTGTCGCCACCCTTGACGTCCAGAGCCGTGTCGACCTTCTCGTACGCGAAGTACGCGGCGCTCCGCTGGAGCGTCTGTGCGCTGCTGCTGAGGTCGACCCCGCCGACACCGCCGGCGCCGGAGGCTCCGGCGACGGAGAGGGTGGCCGACGTGGTCAGCTCGAAGCCGCTGTCGACCGGCTGGCCGATCGGAGTCTCTTTCTCCTCCAGCGGCGGCTTCTGCGCCGTGATCTGGAGGGCGACAGTCCCACCGCCGAACGAGGAGAGGGGCCGCTTCAGGTCGATGAGGAAGGTGCGATCCCCGGGGTCGAGTTCCACCGACCCTGTGAGGGCGTAGTCGCCGATCACCCAGTTGTACGTCGTGAACGCCGGGTACCTCCCCGTCGGCCGGGCGGAGTCGGACAGCGTGACGTCGAGCCCGGTGACATCTCCCGCGACGGGAGCGGTCTGAGCGGCCGAGAACGTCTCGGTGGTCGACCAGCTGTAGGGGTAGGGCTTCGTCTGCAAACGCGTCTCCGCTGCGGCAGCCGCTCCGGCTCCTGTCGTCACTCCGAGAACGACGGCTGCCGTGCTCGCGACCGCGATGGCGGCGCGCCTCCACCTCGCTCGCGTCGTCGTCGGTCGGGATGTGGTCATGGCGAGTTCCCCCTCGTCGTGGTCCTCGTGCCGAGCACTCCTGTCGGCACGTCCGTCGCGGTGCCCGCGCTGGGGCACACGTGTCGGTCTGGGCAGCCTAACCGTGCTGAGCGGCGTCTTGGGGAGGGGAGGGCGCCGCCGACCACCGGGATCGTCGACCGGTCCGCCCGCACGAGGCTGTGCTCACGCTCGGATCCGCACCGGTCGGAGTGGTCCTGCAGGAGCGACGAGCGAACACCGGGCTCTCTCGGACTCGACGGGCGAGGGGCCTTGTCGAGGATCCTTTCGTCCTTTCCGACCCCGACGGGGGCGCATGGCGGAGCGGACCCCGGTCGAGGCGAGCGCGTCAGCGCTGGATCGGTACGGTCCGGCCGACCAGGCAGGCGCCGGTCGCGATCGGTGCCGCGATCACCGTCCGCACCCCGCCGCTCTTCGGGCCGTACTGGCCGATGAGGCACGACTCCCCGAGCTTGACGGAGACCTGCACCGAGTCCGCGTCGAGTCCGACCGAGGTCTCGTCCGCTGTCAGCTGCATCGACTCGCGGGAGAACCCCGCCGCGACGAGCGCGTCGACCACGCTGGAGCCGCTCACCTCCGGATCGGGCTCGGCCGCCGCGCGAAGGGTCTGCTCGAACACGGGGAGGTTCTGCTCCGTCGTCCCGCCCGGCACGAAGGCGACGGGTGCGGCGGACTCCGCCGGTGCCGGCGCCTCGGCCGCGGAGGAGGACACCACGGGGTCCGGCGCCGACGGCGACGTGCAACCGGAGAGGCAGACGGCGAGACCGCCGAGCACGAGCGCGATGCGGGCCGCTCGGTTCCGTGTCACGCCCGGCTCCTCCCGACCGGGACGGCTCTCGCTCCGGTCCCCCGGATCAGAACGGGGTCTCCCCGGATCCTACCGAGAGACCGGGAGCGCCTCCGCCGACGCCCGCCGCCACCGGCGGCTCGGGCACGGCATCACCGCGGTCATGGCCCGACGCGCCCCAGTCCCCCGCCGCGGCGCCCTCGCGCGGCGCCTCCTCGCTCCACGCGGGCTCGGCGGCGGGGGCGGGAGCAGAGGCGCGCCCGACGGTCTTCGTGAAGCTGCTGGTCCCCCAGGCGAGGTCGTGCCCGATGCCCTCGGCCGTGAGGACCACATCGGTACCGGCCTTGCCTCCCGCCTCCCAGGCCCTCACCCCGAGCCGCCCGGTGACCAGGATCCGGTCGCCGCGCGACAGGGAGGACAGCGCGTTGCCGGCCAGGCCGTTGAACGCGGTGACGGTGTACCAGTTGGTCGAGACGTCGACCCAGCGCTGCTCCGAGCGGTCGTAGCGCCGCTGCGTCGAGGCGAGCCGGAAGCTGGTCATCGCGGTGCCGCTGGAGGTGTCGATGCTCCGGGGCTCGGTGCCGATGGTCCCGATGACGGTCAGGGTGTCGGTCATGGTCGTGTCCTCTCTACTCCTGCCCCGCCACGGCTGCGACGGGCACGACGCCCGGGCGGAGGGGGCTGGTACCGCTCGGGCGCCGCAGGGCCAGTGTCGCGACGAAGGGCCCGCCTCCGAGGTGGAGGCGGGCCCTTCTGGGGAGAGGACGAGCGGATCGTCCCCTGTGGAGGAGCGTTACGACGCGGTGATGTACCTCGAGTAGGACTTGCGGATCTTGTTCACCTTGGGCAGTGCGACCGCCATGCAGTAGCCCTGGCCCGGGTTCTTCGCGAAGAAGTCCTGGTGGTGGTCCTCGGCGGGGTAGTAGACGCCCAGCGGCGAGATCTCGGTGACGATCGGGCCGTCCCACCACTCGGACGCACGGTCGCGCGCGGTCTCGAACAGCTCCTTCTCCTCGTCGGAGGAGTAGAACATCGCCGAGCGGTACTGCGTGCCGACGTCGTTGCCCTGGCGGTTCAGCTGTCGCGGGTCGTGCAGGGTGAAGAAGACGTCGAGGACGACCTGCTCGGGGATGACCTCGGGGTCGAAGGTGACGGCGACGGCCTCGGCGTGGCCGGTGCGCCCGGAGCAGACGTCCTCGTAGTCGGGCTCGGTCGTGCGGCCGCCGGTGTAGCCGGAGACGACGTCGGTCACGCCGTCGAGGACGCGGTAGACGGCGTCCAGACACCAGAAGCATCCTCCGGCGAGTACGAATGTGCGCATTGCGTGTGACTCACTTCCTGTCGCGTCGACGCGTCCGGGGTGCCGGAGGCGTCAGTCGGTCCAACACGCTCACCGCCCCCTGCATTCCGCGGATCCGCCCCCTGCAATAGAGTCGCGGCGTGAGCTACGACGCCGCCCCCGCCCGCTACGACCGCATGGACTACCGACGCACAGGACGGAGCGGCCTGCTGCTGCCCGCCCTGTCGCTGGGCCTCTGGCACAACTTCGGATCCGACCGCTCCCTCGACACGCAGCGCGCGATCCTCCGCCGCGCGTTCGACCTGGGCGTCACCCACTTCGACCTCGCGAACAACTACGGACCGCCCTACGGCGCCGCCGAGACGGCCTTCGGCCGCATCCTCGCGGAGGACCTCCGCCCGTACCGCGACGAGATCGTCATCTCCTCCAAGGCCGGATACGACATGTGGCCCGGCCCGTACGGGGACGGCGGCTCGCGCAAGTACCTGCTCTCCTCGCTCGACCAGAGCCTGCAGCGGATCGGCGTCGACTACGTCGACGTCTTCTACTCGCACCGTCCGGACCCGGAGACTCCGATCGAGGAGACCATGGGCGCTCTCGTCTCGGCGGTGGAGTCGGGCAAGGCGCTCTACGCCGGCATCTCGAACTACTCGCCCGAGCAGACCCGGGCCGCGCAGGCGGCACTGGCGGGCAGCGGAGTGCCGCTCCTCCTGCACCAGCCCCGCTACTCGCTCTTCGACCGCGGACCCGAGGACGGCCTCTTCCCCGTGCTCGACGAGCTCGGCACCGGCTGCATCGTCTTCTCGCCGCTGGCGCAGGGGCTCCTGACGGACCGCTACCTCGACGGCACCGTGCCGGAGGGGTCCCGCGCGGCGACGTCGCGCTTCCTCTCCTCCGACCGGATCGACGAGGCGTACCTGACACGCGCCCGCGGCCTGAACGCGATCGCGCAGCAGCGCGGCCAGTCGCTGGCCCAGCTCGCCCTGAGCTGGGTGCTCCGGGTGCCCACCGTCACGAGCGCCATCATCGGCGCGTCGAGCGTCGCGCAGCTCGAGCAGAACGTCGCCGCGCTGGACGCCGGCCCCCTCTCGCAGGAGGAGATCGACGCGATCGAGGAGTTCGCGGTGCACGGGACGACCCTGCGCTGACGCCCCGGCGGGGATGTCGGTGGTCGGCCGTAGTCTGCGACAGCACTCGGCCGGTGGGTGCTCCGAGACTCGAGCAGGAGGAACCGATGTCCCTGTCCACGCTGCACGCCACCCGCACCCCGCCGACGCTCACCCGGGTCAACGCCCGGCTGTGGCGCGTGAGCACCGGCTCGGGTGCCGTCGTCGGCCACATCGAGCTGGTCGAGGATCCGCTCGGCGAGCGGTACCGCGCCCGGCTGCTGCGGGCGGGCATGCCCGCCGGCGCCGAGCTCGGCGAGTTCTGGAGCGTCGACGACGCGATCGAGGTCTTCCGCGTCGCCTGACGCGCCGATCCGCCCGGTCGGCGGCGTGCCGAACGGGCGGCGGCGACCGCCCCGGATAGCGTTCGCCCCATGCAGTGGTGGAACGAGTTCATGTCCTGGATCCGCACGAGCGACGGGCACCAGGCGGTCTTCACGGCCGCTGTGGTCCTGCTGGCCGTGGTGGTCGGAGCGATCGTGATCGGCTCCGTCTTCCGGGCCTCCATCGCGCGCCTCATCCGTCAGCAGGATCACGAGCGGAAGAACGCGGTCATCGCGACGCTCGTCGACGCCGCGGTCGACGCCTCGGCCTGGAACGTCCTCAGCAGCCCGGAGCGCGTCCTCAGCGACCGCGCGTCCGCGCAGGCCGAGACGCACCTGCGCCTCCTGCCCGTCAAGGGCTCCGGAGTCGCGGCCAACTGGGCCGCTCACGAGCTCGCCGAGCTGAAGCACACGTCGAGCACCGGCGGCTACCAGACGCAGGCGAGCGTGGGCGAGTTCCGCGACCGCCTCGTGCAGTGGCGGGACAAGCCCGGGCGCGCCCGGAAGGCCTTCCTCGCCGACCTCGAGCGCTGGCGCTTCTCGGAGACGGGTCGAGACCGCTCCGCCGAGTCCGCTCCGTCGTCCGATCGGGCCGCGAGCACCGCCGAGGCCGCTCCCCAGCGCACCGCTCCCCCGGCCGCCGCACCGACCGCCGTCGCACCGGTCGTCGTCGGCGCGGGCTCCGCCTCCGGCTCTGCAGCCCCGCAGACGCCCACGATCGTCCTCCCCGCGTCGGCCGGGGACGCCTCGCAGGAGGAGACCCGCCGCCTGCTCGCCGACGTCGACCGCCTGGAGGTGCCGTCGCGCGAGCGTCCCGTGGAGGAGCTGCCGCCCGTCGACCCGCAGCGCTCGGCTCCTGCCGCCGAGCCGCAGCCGGACGCGGAGCACGACGCGACGCCGCCGGCTCCGGCCGACGGAGACCGCGACGACGTGCCGGCCGACGACGAGGCGGTCGTCCGGGCGGACGAGGCCCGGTTCGAGCGGTCCGCCTCGGACGACGACCGAGGCCAGGACCGCAGCTCGGTCTGAGTGCTCCCGACCACGAGAAGAAGGCCCCGATCGCGAGTGCGATCGGGGCCTTCTCCGTGGTGCGGGCGGTGCGTGTACTGACTAGCTGTGTGCATCACGTGCACGGGCGACTCGGCCGACCAGTACGGCGAGGGGCGCCGCGACGATCGTCCACGCGACGGCGATTCCACCGAGGATGGCGAGGAGCAGCATGGTCGTACCTCCGTTCGTTACGTCGTTGTAATTCCGGACACCCCAAGACTAGGTGCCTGAATGACACTCAAACGACTTCGGGTGGGAAACACGCCGGTGTTGCCTCCGATTTGCCGGTGTGTTACTGGTGGAGCGACCGCGAGTCCTCGTCCGAGGGTCACCGGAGCGGAGGAAAACCCCGTGGGTGCCGGGCGTCACTCCTCGGAGGAGCGCAGCGCCGCCCGAGGAGAGGCCGCGACGCGGTCGAAGGACGGGCGCGAGGCGTCGACGCTGATCCGCACGCCACCGGGACAAGACTAGGGACGGCGACCGGCGCGCTCCCGATCCGATGGTGCCCCCGGCAGGAATCGAACCTGCGACCAAGAGATTCCGACCCGATACCTTGCGGTGGATCGCGGCTCCTCCCGGTTTCTGCCTCTGACCAGGCAGGATAGGTCGGGCTCCCTGGCTCTGGCCGTCCGTGGATCGCCGCTCGTAGCCCTGTTTCCGTCGACTAAACGATGAGCGCCCCGGCCCCCGTCACCCTGTAGCCACGAGTTGCAGGCGTGCGCGGAGGTCGGGGCCTTCGTGCGTCCGGACCCGGTAGTGGCGCTCGGTGATGTCGGTGCCCGCGTGGCCGAGCTGCCGGGACGCCTCGCCGAGGTCTTCAACGAGCGTCGCGACCGACTTCCGGAAGGTGTGCGGCGTGACCCACTCCCACTCCGTGCCCTCCGTGAAGCGCCGCAGCTGCTTCCGGAAGTTGTTCGGATCCCGCACCGTCGAACGCTCGAGGAACAGCGACGGGAAGACGAGGTCGACGTCGCGATCGCGCGCGGCGAGCATGTCGACGATGAAGTCGGGGAGCAGAAGGCGGCGCCGCGAGGTCGAGGACTTCGGGTGCGTCTGGATCGTCATGCCGGCGCCCTTCGTCCAGAGCGTCGTCCCGCGGATCGTTGCGGAGGGGGTGGGCGCGTCGAGGTCGACATCGGTCCAGCGGAGCGCGAAGACCTCGCCGACGCGCGCGCCGGTGCCGGCCATGAAGTCGACAGGGTCGACGACGTCGCCGAGGACGCTGCGCCGGTCGGCGGCCAGCGCGGTCCGGAACGCGCGGAGTTCGTCGAGGGTGAGAGCGCGCACTTCGGGGGGCGTGGATCGGATGGAGCCGACGTCGCGGATGGGGTTCGCGGGGATCGCGTCGAGGCGTGCGGCCATGCCGAGGATGCCGGAGAGGACGCTCTTCGCCTGCTTCGCGGTCGCGGGCCCGCGGGTGCGGGCGAGGGTGCGGAGGAAGGTGTCGCAGCGGGCGGTGGTCATCTCGCGCAGGCGGACGCCGCCGAGGCCCTGGTCGACGTGTGCGAGCGCCTGCCGGTACCGGCGCTCGGTGGTGGGCGCGCGCTGCCCGTCGATCTCGTCCGTCCACCACTTCTCCCCTGCGTCGCGCAGCCGCATCTCCGGGGTGAGCTCGTCGCCGAGAGGGGCGCGGCGCTCGAGGAGGGCACGGGTGAGGAGCTCGCGTGCGTTGCCGGCGCTCTGGGCGCTCTTGCGTTCGACGATGCGGGTGACGCCGTCGTAGTCGCGGAAGCGGGTCCGCGCGACCCAGGGGCCCTTGGCCTTCGGCGCCGGGGTGACGGTGACGACTCCGTTCGAGCCGATCGGTAGCGGCGGGCGTGGCATGGGCGCTCCTAGGCGGTGCGGTGGTCTCGGAGGTAGAGCTCGAGGAGGTGGTCGGTGACGCCGAGCTCGAGCGCCCAGACGCCGGGGTCCGGGCTCATGCGTGCGACGTCGGCGAGGTGATCGGGGGCGATGAGCTTGCGGGCGGCCCACCGGTCGGCGAGGCGTTCGATGCGGGGGGTGGTCTCGGCGTGGCCGAGGCAGACGTGGCCGAGCTCGTGCGCGAGGGTCTGGCGTTCGTGCCAGGCGCGGAGTCCACGCTTCAGGATGATGACGCGCTCGTCGGGGAGCCAGAGGCCGTTGGCGGATCGGATCCTGCCGTGGAGGACGAGAATGCCCAGCCGGTCCGCGTGCTCGTACGGGTCGTACGCGGTGGCGGCCGGGCGGTGACTCATGGGGTCCTGTCGTCGAGGTCCTGTTCGGGGTCGGAGCGATCGGCTGCGATCTGGTCGCCGTACCGGGCGGCGATCTCTTCGTCGGTGAGAGTGTCGAGGGAACCACCGACATTCCGCCGACGCCTATCGGATAGCTGCACGGCTGCCGTGGTCTGCTCGTCCGAGATCGGGTCGGTGAGCTCGGGGTGCTCACCCTCGGCTTCGATGACGCGGCGGAGGATCTCTTCGGCGAGCTGGCGGTCGGTCGCGCTGCGGAGCGCGGCTTCGCTGATGGAGGCGCGCGCCTCGTCGGGGCTGATGTAGCCGGCGGCGACGAAGGCGGGCAGGATCGGCGCACCGTAGGCGCGGCAGATGGCGACGACGGTCGCGGCCTTCATCTCGCCGTCGAGCTGGCGAACGAGGGTGCTCGGGGTGATCCCCGCGGCGAGGGCGACGGAGCGCAGGCTCTTGGTGCCGCTGATCTGTTCGATGTGTTCCCGAAGTGCGTCATTCACGGGTGCGAGTCTGTCGCAACTTTGCGACACCCGCAAGCCGCAGTGCCCCGGAATGACGGGAAAGCACCTAAACACTTCCGCAACAATCACCCCCGTCCGTGTTGCATTCCTGCGTCACGCCGTCGCATACTTGCGACACAGCAACGCAGAACCGCAACGAGGAGGACCGAATGGGAAGCACGCTCCGGATTAAGCCGGGACTGCTCAAGAGGCTCCGCGAGGTTCGCGAGATCCCCAGCGAGGAGCACCAGGCGCGCCTCATGGGAGTCCACCGCGCAACGCTCCGCCGTGTTGACGAGGGTGCACAGCCCTCGGCGGCGTTCATGGTCGCGATGGTCGACACGTTCGGCCTGAGCATCGGCGAAGCGTTCGAGGTCGTGAAGACCCCGTCCCTCGCAGAGCAGAAGCAGAAGGTCGCGGCCTGATGGCCAAGCACCTCACCGTCACCGACCTCGCCGACGAGCTGCAGATCGAGGAGGGTGCCGTCTACCAGATGCGCAACCGCAACCCCGACGCGCTGCCCCCGGCGTTCAAGGTCGGGAAGTACCTGCGCTGGCGTCGCGAAGACGTCGACGCGTGGATCGCGGCCCAACTGCCGACGTCGAACGTGACGCCGATCAGCGGCCGGCGCTCCGCCTAGACCGCCAGCAATCCCGCTGGCAGGGGCCGGCCACCGCGACGTTCTGAGTCGCGGACGGAGACCACCGGCCCCACCCCTCTCACCCACCACACCCCGCGCCGTGGGAGGCGCTGTTCGTCGCGCCTTCCGAAGGGGCGCGCCGGGCACCACACCAGAAGGGAACCGCCATGCTCACGCTCCGCCGCGGTGAGGTCGTCAACCTCGCCGAGTACGTCCCGGCCCTCGTGTCGGCCATGCACCACCGGCTCGACGGTCTCGCCACCGAGTACCGCCTGCTCGCAGGGTCGGCCGCCTGATGCCCGCGAGGAAGTACGACCACGATCTGATCGCCTCGATGATCCGCCGCGGCACGCCCCGACGTGCCATCGCCGAGCACATCGGCTGCCCCATCAGCACCGTCCACCAGGTCGCCACCCGGTTCGGGCTGTCGAACCCGAGGCGCACCCCGTCGAGCCCCACACAGACGGCCGCCCTCTACGGGCCCACTCACGAGGCGGCCGACGCCGACAAGGCCGCCGTGCTCGCCGACCTCGAGCGCCGCGGCCTCGCGGACGACCTCGCCGACATGCTCGGCCTGCGCCCGGCGGTGTCCTCGTGACCGCCGTCGACACGATCCCTGCTGCTGTCGGCGTGCCCGCGGGAATCGCCCTGTGGCTCGCCGTCCTCTGGCCGGCCCTCCCCTCCCGGATCCGGGAGCGGCTGACTCCTCACCGATGGATCGGCGCCCAGGCCCGCTACTGCACCGCCCACCAGCGGTGCCGCGGCCGCCTCCGCTTCTACAACCAGTACGGCGTCCGCATCTGCGAAGCGTGGACCGTCAGCACGCTCGTCTCGGCCGAGTCCCGCGAAGCGCTCGCCCCGGTGATCCACTGCGAGCTCCACCAAGGACACCGCGGCCGCCACTACAGCATCGACGCCGATCGGACGTGGACCCGATGACCGCCCCGCTGCAGTTCTCCGAACCCGCCAAGCCGGTCCCCGCAGACGTCCTCGACGTGCTCGCCGAACGCGCAGACGCAGGCGACGCGTACCTCATCGTCCGCGGCGACGTCGGCGCCCGCCTGCGCCGGAGCCTGCCGAAGGACCACCCGGAGCGGACCGGCTCGCTCTGGGAGCGCCTCGCCGGCTGACTCGACCGCACCTCACCCTCCCCACCCATCACCCGCTCACGAAGGAGCCCCATGTCCGTACAGATTTCCGGCCAGGTCCCCGGCGAGAAGCTCAACGGCCTCGTCGACCTCGCCTCCCAGTTCATCGACGACGAGACCGGCCGCGTGGTCGTCATCGGCGTCGTCGAGCCGTCGAAGATCGTCCACAACGTCGCCAAGCAGGAGACCTACCCCGTCGTGCGGTTCATCCGGATCGACGCGCTGCAGGGCGAGCTCGACGACGCCTCCCGCACCAAGCTCGCCGACGCGGTCAGCGACGGTGACCTCGAGCTCATCGGCCGCGGGCTCCTCGAGGCCGCGTACAAGGCGAGGACCGGGCTCGAGCAGCTCGACTTCGACGCGCCCGACCTCGACGCCGACGAGTGAGCGACCCGACCGAGCGCCTCCACGTCGTCTCGTTCTCCATCCCCGGAGAGCCGAAGGCGAAGGAGCGGCCCCGGCACGGGAAGGGAAACCGCACCTTCACCCCCGCAGCCACCCTCCGCGCCGAAGCGGGCATCGCCGAGCTCTTCAAGGCCGCGTGCGAGCTCGCCGACCCGCTCGCCTGCGACGTCGCCATGCGGCTCGACTTCCACCTCGTGCGCCGCGGCCGCCGCGACGTCGACAACCTCCAGAAGCTCGTGATGGACGCCCTCAACGGCGTCGCCTACGTCGACGACAACCAGGTCGTCGACGTCCGCGCCACGAAGCGCTTCGTCGAGAAGGGCCACGCCGGCTCCTTCATCACCCTCTGGGCCGTCGTGCCCGCAGGCACCCCGATCGCCTGACCACCCACTCACAGAAGGATCACCATGACCAGCCAGACCACCACCCAGCCCGCCGCCGTCGACACGGACGACGAGTCGTACCGCGAGCCCATCGACGTCGCCGCGCTGGCCGCGGAGTACGCCCGGCTCGGCGCGGTCGCCGCCGACGCGAAGGAGCGGCAGGAGCAGATCGCCGAGCAGCTGCGGGAGGGCCTCGAGTTCGGGACGCACCAGGCGGGGAACCTCGCCGTCGCGATCCAGCACAACCGGCGCCCGAACACCGCGCAGATCGAGAAGGACTACCCCGCCGACCAGTACCCCGCGATCTACGTCCCGAAGCTCGACATGGCCGCGTTCCGGAAGTACGTCGCGCCGATCATCGTCGAGAACTACCAGGTCGAGGGCGCCCAGAAGGTGATCGTCAAGTGATGCCGCCCCGCTCGGGATCCGGGGGCGTCTCCTCCTGCCCGGACGGTTCAATCACCTCGACTTGTACGTCGGGCTCGACAGGGTCCGCAGTCTCCGCTTGCTCTTCAGCGGACGCTGCCATGTGCATGAGTACTTCATCTCTCGTCGCCCAGGGTGCCGGCAGGTCGAGCATGGCGAAGCTTTCTTCGATTTCCGCCATGGTGGCGGCTTCTCGAACCATTAAATCAAGGGCGGCCATCTGCTGGAGCTGCCATCCGGTGAGCAGGTGCTCCCCATCGTCTCGAGTAAGTGCCAAGAATGAGAACGTCGAAAATTGGTGTGGGATTCGTCGATACCAGTCCGACGTCCAAGCCTCGGACTTTGGATCGAGGGTTGCAACGAGGGTTGAGGCCGCAACCGCGAGTTCCGTTGCCTGGGCTGTCTGCTCGTCAGGGCTGAGTCCCTTTCGGGCCATCGCAGTTGTTCTCGCAATGATCGCTCTAGCGGCCCTGAGGGCTTCAACGTGTTCCCTGCGCTCACGCTCTTTCCTTAGCCGATCGCGTTCTTCTTTCGCTTCTTCAGCGCGATCGCGACGCTCGTCGTTTGCCTGTTCTTTGAGCGCGGCAATTTCCAATTTGACTGCCTCTAGCGCAGACATTCTGCTATGCCTCGCCGCGAATATCGCAACAATCACCGGAATCAATACCGAAAGGAGTGGCCATACGAAGAAGTTCAAGAAGTCAGCAGTTGCGTCGCCCTCGATAGCGCTAATCAAACGTTCGAAGTCGCATCTGAGCAACGGCGGCGGGCAGTCCATGAGCGCGACCCTATCGGTTCTTGCCTCGTGACCGACGTCGAGCGCGCTTACCTCGGCGTCATCGAGCGGGCGATGGCCGCGCACCCCCGCAGCCACCAGAAGCGCATCGGCCCGTCCGAGATCGGCGACCCCTGCGACAAGGCGATCCTGCACAAGCTCGCGCAGATCCCCGAACCGCCCCGCCCGCCCGCGTGGAAGCCCGCGATCGGCACCGCCGTCCACGCGCAGCTCGAGGAGTGGTTCGACGCCGCGAATCCCGACAGCCACCTCGAGTGGGTCACCGAGAACACCGTCTACGTCGGCGACATCGGCCCCGAACGGATCCTCGGCTCCTGCGACCTCTTCCACATCCCCTCCGGCACCGTCATCGACCACAAGGTCATCGGCGCGAAGCAGCTCGCCCACTACCGGGCGAACGGCCCCTCACCGAAGTACCGCGTGCAGGCGCACCTCTACGGGCTCGGCTACTTCAAGGAGGACGGGTGGGGCATCCCGCGCGAGGTGATGATCGCGTTCCTCCCCCGCGACGGCGAGCTCGGGAAGACGTACCTCTGGCGCGAGCCGTGGAACGCCGGCATCGCCCTCGAAGCGATGAACCGCGCGAACCGCCTGGATCAGCTGTGGCGCCTCGTCGGCCTCGAGAAGGCCGTCGAGATCTCGCCCGGCTGCGACGACCTCTACTGCGCCTGGTGCCGCCTCGACCGGGCCGCCGCCGACCGGAAGAAGGGAGGCCCGCTCTTCACCCTCTGACCGCCACCCCCGCACGACCAGCACGGACCAGCACGACCACCCAGACAGCCCGAAAGGCGAAACCACTCATGTCCCTCTTCGACATCTCCGGCGGCAAGTCCGCCACCTTCAACACCATCGGCGAGACCATCACCGGCACCATCACCCGCGCCCCCTCGGAGCGGCAGGCCACGAAGTACAAGACCACCGACCTCGACTTCTGGCCCTCCGGCGACCCCAAGATGCAGATCCAGGTGCCGCTGCAGACCACCCTCCGCGTCGACCCCGACGACGACGGCGTCCGCACCCTCTACGTCACGAAGTCCAAGGGCGACTCCCGCTTCCGCGCCATCGCCGAAGCGATCGCCGCGGCCGGCGCCGGAGACCTCGCCGTCGGCGGGATCCTCACCGTCACCTACACCGGCAACGACCCGCAGTCGCAGAACCCCGCCAACCCGAAGAAGCTCTACACCGCCACCTACGCGGCGCCCGCGTCCGGCTTCGCTCAGCCCGCGCCCGCCGCCGCACCTCAGCAGCAGCAGGCGCCGGCCGGGTTCCCGTCGCAGGCCATCCCCCAGCAGGCCCCGCAGCAGCAGCAGCAGGCGCCGTTCGTCCCGCAGACCCCGCCGCCCGCGGGGACCTGGCCGGACACCGCTCCGCAGCAGGCCGCCCAGCAGCAGGCCCCCCAGCCCGCCGCACCCGCGGCGGCGCCCGTCGTCGCCGTACACCCATCCGGCCTGCCCGGCGACCTCGTCGAGAAGATCCGCGCCCTCATCGGCATGCAGATCCCCGACGCCGGCATCGCCTCCGCCACCGGCGTCACCCCCGAACAGGTCGCCGCGGTCCGCGCCTCCTGACCCGCTCCGGCACCACCCCGCGCCGAGCGGTCCTCGGCACCCGCACCACCCAGAAGGAGAAGAACGTGAACCAGGCAGAGATGGACGCGCTGCGTCAGAAGATCGCCACCGCCCTCAGCCGCGCCGGCATGGAGGCGACCCTCTCGCCCGACGAGGGCGACGCCGTCTACGTCAGCGACGGCGACGCGGACATCGTGCTCACCCTCGAGGTCCTGTAGCCCGACCCGCTCGGCGGTGGCGATCTTCTGACGCGTGGGCTCCATCTCTGCCTGCTTCCTGTAGTACTTCGTCTGGGAGCACCATGTGCCCAGCACCTT
>NZ_PSUE01000018.1:0-74365 GCF_002931645.1 Rathayibacter sp. AY2B5
CCCCCGCTGCCCCTGCATCGACCCCCGGCGAATCGACTCCACCCCTCTCCCGTCGCGAGCTCCGCGAGCGCGAGCGCGCTCTGGCCCTCGCCTCCGACGTCTCGCTGGCGAGCGGCTCCGACGACCTCCTCGCGGCTCCCACGGCGGAGCAGCTGCGCGAGGCGGAGCGCCGCGTCGCCTCGGTCCGCAGTGCCCCGGCGCCCGTCCCCGCTCCGCGCGCGACGCCGCTCCGGCCCGTGCGCCGGGCCCGGGTCGGCGGACTCGTCGCCCTCTCCTTCGTCGCGGCCATCGTGGCGGCGACCTCTCTGCCGGCCACATCGCTCCTGACCGCGGAGGACGTGCAGGCGCAGAGCCTCTCGACCCCCTTCGGCGCCGACGCCCGCCGCGGCGCGCAGTCGTTCGTCGCCGGCGAGGTCAGCGCCGAGACGGTCGCCCGCGACGGGTTCGGCGTGCAGGAGCGCAAGACGCAGACCAACGTCGCCGACATCGTCCGCACCTCCGACACCGGCTTCACGAACGACCCGAACGCGTCCATCCAGTGGCCCTTCGCCGTCGGCGTGCCGGTGGGCGACCGCTTCGGCTACCGCAACTGCGCGGGCTGCTCGGTGAACCACGGCGGCACCGACTTCAACCCGGGCGACGGCTCGCCCATCCAGGCGATCGCCGACGGCGTCGTGCGCACGGTCATCGACGGCGAGGGCTCGCTCGGCGTGCACGTGATCGTCGACCACGAGATCGACGGGCAGCTCGTCTCGAGCGTGTACGCGCACATGCAGCACGGCTCGGCGGCCGTGTCCGAGGGCGACCCGGTGAAGGTCGGTCAGCTCCTCGGCCTGGTGGGCACGACCGGCATGTCGACCGGCCCGCACCTGCACTTCGAGATCCGCCTCGACGGCGTGACGAAGGTCGACTCCTACCTCTGGCTCAAGGCCAACGCCGGGCGCTGAACCGGCGGCGGGACGCGGGCGCCGCCGGGCGGACCCCGCGGCCCGCTACTCCGCGCGCAGCCAGACCGTGGTGTCGGCGGGCAGCGCCGGCTCGTGCAGCTCCTCCGAGGACAGCACCACGGAGCCGACGGGCAGCTCGACCGGAGCCTCGCCGAGGTTCGCGATCACCGTGACGGCTCCGTTGCGGAACGCCACGACGTCCTCCGGGTAGCCCTCGAGCCATTCGACGGCGCCGGAGCCCAGGTCCTCGGCGCGGCGCACCGCGAGCAGGGACCGGTACAGCTCGAGCGTCGAGCCCGCGACACCGCGCTGGCGGTCGCGCGCGAGCGGCGTCCAGTCGCCGGGCTGCGGCAGCCAGGAGTCGCCGGTGCCGCTGAAGCCGTACGCGGGTGCGTCCGCCTCCCACGGGATCGGCACCCGGCAGCCGTCACGGCCGTAGCGCTCGCCGCCCGTGCGGAACCAGGTCGGGTCCTGACGCGCCGAGTCCGGCAGGTCGATCGCCTCGGGGAGCCCGAGCTCCTCGCCCTGGTAGACGTAGGCGGAGCCGGGGAGCGCGAGCATGAGGGCGGTTGCGGCACGAGCGCGGCGCAGCCCCAGGACGGGGTCGGGGAGTCCCTGCGTGCGCGGGCCGATGCCGTAGCCCTGCGGGTTGTCGGACGTCAGTGCCAGGCGGCTCGCGTGGCGCACGACGTCGTGGTTCGACAGCACCCAGGTCGACGGGGCGCCGACGGCGGCGAAGGCCTCGACGGAGGAGTCGATGATGTCGCGGAGGGCGGGTGCGCTCCACGGGGTCTCGAGGTAGGCGAAGTTGAAGGCCTGGTGCATCTCGTCGGGGCGGACCCAGCGGGCGAGCTTGGAGAGCGGCTGCACCCACGCCTCGGCGCAGAGCACGCGGTCGTCCGGGTACTCGGCGAGCAGGGAGTGCCAGTCGCGGTAGATCTCGTGGACGCCGTCCTGCGCCCAGTAGGGGGCGGTGGCGGGCTCCTCGCCGTCGGCGGGAGCGACTCCGCCCATCGACCCGCTGTCGGCGGGCGGCGTGTAGTCGGGCAGCCCCTCGGCCTTGATCATCCCGTGCGCGACGTCGACGCGGAAGCCGTCGACGCCGCGGTCGAGCCAGAAGCGGAGGACCTCCCGGAAGCGCTCGCGCACCCACTCGTTCGTCCAGTCGAAGTCGGGCTGCGAGGTGTCGAAGAGGTGCAGGTACCACTGGCCGGCCGAGCCGTCGGGCTCCATGACGCGGGTCCACGCGGGGCCGCCGAAGACAGACTCCCAGTTGTTCGGGGGCAGCTCGCCCGACTCGCCCCGGCCGTCGCGGAACAGGTAGCGCGCCCGCTCGGCGCTGCCCGCGGGAGCGGCGAGCGCCTCCTGGAACCAGCGGTGGGCGCTGGAGGAGTGGTTGGGGACGAGGTCGACGATGATCCGGATGCCCAGGGCGTGAGCGCGGGCGAGCATCGCGTCGAAGTCGGCGAGGGTGCCGAAGAGCGGATCGACGTCGCAGTAGTCGGCGACGTCGTAGCCCGCGTCCTTCTGCGGCGAGGTCATGAAGGGCGAGAGCCAGATCGCGTCGACGCCGAGCTCGGCGAGGCTCTCGAGGCGCGAGGCGATGCCGGGCAGGTCGCCGATGCCGTCGCCGTCCGCGTCCGCGAAGGAGCGCGGGTAGATCTGGTAGATGACGGCGGTGCGCCACCACTCGGCTCCCCGGCGGTGCTCGGCCTCGGAGTCGGGGCCGGGGGAGTTCTCGGGCGCGCCGGAGGTAGCGGAGTCCAGGGTCATGCGGTCGAGTTTATCGGGCGGCTCGTGGGCGCCGGGGGCACGCCCCCCGCCGTCCCGTACAGTCGACGGGTGATCGAAGAGACGCCGGACGAGGCCCGAGCCCGACGCCGACGGGCGCTGCTGTGGGTGGTGCCGCTGCTGGTGCTGCTGGTCGGCGGCCTGGTCGCCGTCACCCTCGCGATCGGCGGATTCGCGCTGCGCAGCATGACCGGCGCCTCCGCCGTGCAGCTCGTCCTCGTCGCCTAGGCGGTCGCGGCCGGGCCGTCCTCGTCCTCGGGCGGGGGCGCGGAGGAGGTGCGCGCCCGCTCCTCGGACGCGTGCGCGGTCTCGGGCCCGGTCGCGCGGGCCTGCTCGTCGGCGCGGGTGACCGCCTCCGCGAGCTCGTCGGCGACGAGGTACCCGGGAGAGACGGCCTCGGCCCGGTAGGCCGCCCGGCCGACCATGTGCGCCGAGACGGGCACGGTCAGCAGCTGGAAGCCGATCACCAGCACGATGGTCCCCGCGGCGGCGAAGCCGGGGTTCCGGATGGCGACCGCGAGCATCACGCAGATCAGTCCGAGCACCTGCGGCTTCGTGCCCGCGTGCATCCGGGAGAGCAGGTCGTCGAACCGCATCAAGCCGATCGCGGCCAGCAGCGAGAGCAGGGCGCCGACCAGCAGCAGCACAGCGGTGAGCACGTCGAAGAACAGGTCCATGTCAGTCCTCCTCGCGGTTGGCCATGAACTTGGCGACGCTGATCGATCCGAAGACGGCGAACAGCGCGAGCCCGAGCGCGACGGGCAGGGTCCGCGCGTGGTGGTTGACCGCCATCTCGGCGCCGATCCCGCAGATGATCGTCGCGACGAGCACGTCGGCCGCGACGACCCGGTCGAGCACGGACGGACCGCGGAGGATCCGCACGAGTGCGAGCAGGCAGGCGGCGCCGAAGACCGGCACCAGGATCCAGATCAGCCAGTCGATCACCGGACCACCCCCGATCCGGCCTCGATCGGCCGGTTCACCCGCTGCACGTCCTCGCGGGAGCCGATGGCCCGGACGATGCGCGCTTCCGTCCGGAGGACCGTCCGGCGCACCTCGTCGATCCGCTCGCCCTCGTCGTGGGTCACGCCGAGCACGTGCAGGTAGAGGACGTTCAGCTGCGGGTCCACGTCGATCACCAGGGAGCCGGGGACGAGCGAGACGGCCTCCGTCGTCCAGACGAGCATCCCCTCGGAGCGGCTGCGCAGGTGCACGGCGACGATGGCGTTGTGCACCGGGACCGGCAGGGTCAGGATCTGCCAGGACACCCGCACCGAGGCCACCGCGATGTCGGCCAGCAGGCGCAGGAGGAAGAGGAGCACGAACCACGGGTTGATGCGGTTCGAGAACTCGACCGGCGGCAGGTAGAACACCCGGGTGATCAGCAGGGCGACCAGGAAGCCGGTGACGATCGACAGCACCGAGACGTCGTCCCAGAGCAGCACCCAGATCCCGACGAGGGTCACGAACATCGCGACGCGGTTCCAGATGTCGACGCGGCGGCGGGGGCTCATCGCGGCCCCTCCTCTCCGAAGGACGAGTCGCGGTAGACGGTCGCTATGTAGGTCGCGGGGTCGGCGACCGCGCTCGCCGCTCGCTCGCTCGCGTCGTAGAGGGGACCGGCGCCGACGGTCAGCACGACGCCGACGACGACCATCCCCGCGGTGGCGAGCACCATCATCGGCGGCGAGTGGCGGGTGCGGATGCTGCCCGTGTCGTGGGGGTCCTCCTGCAGCTGGTCGATCAGGGGCGACTCGTAGCCGGGCACCTCCTCCTGCCGGCGCCAGAAGACCATGTTCCAGACGCGCGCGACGGCGTAGAGGGTCAGGAGCGAGGTGACGGCTCCGGCGGCGATGACGGCCCAGATCAGCCACGACGGCTGGTCGACGGCCGCCTCCGTGCCGGCGACGAAGAGCCCCACCTTGCCGAGGAAGCCGGTGAACGGCGGGATCCCGCCGAGGTTCATCGCGGGGATGAAGTAGAGCAGCGCCAGCAGCGGCGAGGCCTTGAGCAGCCCGCCGAGGCGCAGGATCGAGGTGGTGCCGCCGACGCGCTCGATCAGGCCGGTCGCGAGGAAGAGCGTCGTCTGCACCGTGATGTGGTGGATGACGTAGAAGATCGTCGCCGCGTAGCCGGCCGGGGTGCCCACGGCGATCCCGAAGACCATGTAGCCGATGTGCGAGACCAGCGTGAAGGACAGCATCCGCTTGATGTCGGCCTGCGCGACGGCGCCGAGGATGCCGACGATCAGCGTCAGCAGCGCCACCACCAGCAGCACCTCGCTCAGCCTCCCGCCGGGGAAGAGCAGGGTCTCGGTGCGGATCAGCGCGTACACGCCGACCTTGGTGAGGAGTCCGGCGAAGACGGCGGTGACCGGCGCCGGAGCCGTGGGGTACGAGTCCGGGAGCCAGAACGACAGGGGGAACACGGCCGCCTTGATCCCGAAGCCGAGCAGCAGCACCACGTGGAGCACCAGCTGCACGTCGGCGGGGAGCTCGGCGATGCGGATCGAGAGCTGCGCCATGTTGACCGTGCCGGTGGCGCCGTAGAGCAGGCCGATGGCCGAGAGGAAGAACACGCTCGAGACCAGGCTGACGACCACGTAGGTCGTGCCGGCGCGGATCCGCGGCGCGGTGCCGCCCAGGGTGATCAGCACGTAGCTCGCGGCCAGCAGGATCTCGAAGCCGACGTAGAGGTTGAAGAGGTCGCCCGCGACGAAGGCGTTGAGGATGCCCGCCGAGAGGATCAGGTAGGTCGGGTGGAAGATCGTGACCGGCGTCTCGCGGTTGCCGTCGACGAGGCCCTGGCCGACCGAGAACAGCAGGACGCCCAGCAGGGTGATCGAGGTGATCACGAGCATCAGCGCGGCGAGCGGATCGACGACCAGCACGATGCCCCACGGCGGCTCCCAGCCGCCCACGTAGACGGCGCTGCCGCCTCCGTCGCCGGTGAGGACCAGCACGAGCATCACCGAGGAGATCACCAGAACGCTCGAGAGCGTCACGATGTTCACGGTGATCTGCGCGCGCCGGTGGCGTCCGAGGATCAGCGCGACGGCCGCTCCCAGGAGGGGGAGGGTGACGACGAGCGGGATCAGGGCGTTCATCGGTCCTCCTTCCTGTCGTCGGTCATGGCGCTCTCCCCGTGCTTGGCGGCGGTGCCCTCGTCGCTGGACTCGAGCAGGACGTCGAGCGCCCGGTCGTCGGCGGTGGTCTGGGCCGAGATGCCCGCCGCGTCCTCGCGGACGGAGGCGTCGGTCTCGTCGTCCTCCACCTGGTCGGCGTTGGCGAGGCGCCAGCGCCGGTAGATCATCGCGAGGAGGAAGGCGGACACCCCGAAGGTGATCACGATCGCGGTGAGGATCAGCGCCTGCGGCAGCGGGTCGGCCATCTCGGCGGCGATCTGCTCGTAGGAGCGCCCGTCGTCGGTGACGAACGGCGCGATGCCCGAGCGGCCGGCCATCAGCAGGATGAGGATGTTGGTCGCGTTCCCGACGAGCAGGAACCCGATCAGGATTCGGGTGAGGCTGCGCTCGAGCATCTGGTAGACGCCCGCCGCGTACATCACCGCCATCACGACGACGAGGACGAGGGTGATGCTCATGCGCCGTCCCCCCTGCCCGGTCCGCCGACGACCGTGGAGCCGGTGGGGAGCGAGGTCTCGAGCCCGTCGACCGTGCCCTGGCCGGGGCCGGGGGTGCTGTCGGTCGAGTGCGTGACGCCGTCGCCCGAGGGGGAGCCCTGCTCGGCCTCCTCGCCGTGGCGGTCGACCTCGCCGCCGAGGCTGCGGAGGATGTCGAGGGCGAGGCCGATCACGATCAGGTACACCCCGATGTCGAAGAGGGTGGACGTGCCCAGGTGGAGCTCGCCCAGCACCGGCACCTCGAGGTCGAGCCAGCTCGATTCGAGGACCTCGAGGCCGAAGGCGAGGGAGGAGACGGCGGTGCCGACGGCGAAGAAGAGGCCGAGTCCGAGGACCTTGCCCGCGTCGATCGGCGCGGCCTCGCCGAGCTCGAAGCGGCCGCCGGCGAGGTAGCGCGCGACGAGGGCGAGACCGGCGAGCAGGCCGCCCGCGAAGCCTCCGCCCGGGGTGTTGTGTCCGGTGAAGAGCAGGTAGACCGACACGATCATCGCGGGGTGGAAGAGCAGGCGCACCAGCACCTCGAGCACGATCGAGCGGTTCTCCGGCCGGAGCGTGCGCCCGGCGACGAGCCAGGAGCCCCGGTCGCCGTCGCGCTCGGCGTCGGCGGAGGAGGTGGTCAGGTCCATCGCGCGCTCGCGGCGGTCGTTGGCGCTCTGCGACTCGAGGCGGGGAGCGCCTCCGGCCCGGCTGGAGAGGAAGATCAGGCTCGCGACGCCGGTGGCGACCACGACGAGGACCGAGATCTCGCCCATCGTGTCCCAAGCGCGGATGTCGACGAGCAGGACGTTGACGATGTTGCGGCCCTTGCCCTCCTCGTAGGCGAGGCGGGGCAGCTCGGCCGAGATCGGCGTCGCGGTCCGGGCGCCGAGGGCGATGGTGGCGGCGAGGGCCATGACCGCTCCGACCGCGATGCCGATGACGGCGCGTAGGCGCTTGCGCATCGGCTGGTGCTTCGCGGCGATGCGGGTCGGGAGGCGGCGCAGCACCAGGACGAAGACCACGAGGGTCACCGTCTCGATCAGCGCCTGGGTGAGGGCGAGGTCCGGTGCGCCCTGCAGGGCGAAGAGGGCCACCATCCCGTAGCCGGTGGCGCCTGCCAGCAGCACGGCGGCGACGCGGTTGCGGGCGATCGCGCACAGCACCGCCGCGAGGATCATCACGGCCGCGACCGCGAGCTGGCCCGGGCTGTCCCAGAAGACGAGATCGCCCGGCCAGGTGCGGTTGAGGGCGGCCGCACCGCCGACGCCGAGGACGAAGACCGCGAAGATCACCGTCAGGTAGCGGGGGAGCGAGCCGCGCTGGACGGACTCGGTGACCGTGCTGGCGACTCGGTCGAGCCAGCGGACGGTGGCCCAGTAGCCCTCGGCCGAGTCGATCCGGTTGGGCAGCATCGACTGGGCGCGCGCGACGGCGACGCGCTTGGCGAAGAGCAGGAGTCCGACGGCGATCACGAGGGCGCTGAGTGCCAGCGCGGGCTCGAAGCCGTGCCAGAGCGCGAGGTGGTAGCCGCCGTGGTCGGAGGCCTCCGCGGCGGCGGCGAGCTCCGGGTCGGCGTCCGGGGCGGCGTAGGGGAGGGTGTCCGCGTAGACGGCGACGAGCGGGTCGAGCACGGAGGCGGCGATCCCGCCGATCATGCTGGCGGCGGCCAGCAGCACCGGGGCGGCGGTGAAGGTCCACGGCTCGGCGTGCAGGTGCGTGTCCTCGAGCCCCTTCTTCCGGGCGAAGGCGCCCCAGAAGAAGCGCGCGGAGTAGGCCACGGTGAGGATCGAGCCGAGGACGAGGCCGACCAGCGCGACCCAGGCCCAGAACGAGCCCTGCTCGATCGCCGAGATCAGGCTCGTGAACACGGCCTCCTTGGCGACGAAGCCCAGCAGCGGCGGGATGCCCGCCATCGACAGCACGCCGACGAGGGCGGCGCCCGCGAGCACCGGCGCCTGCCGTCCCAGGCCGCTGAGCTTGCGGAGGTCGCGCGTGCCGGCGCGGTGGTCGACGATGCCGACGGTGAGGAAGAGCAGCGCCTTGAAGAGGGCGTGGGCGACGAGCAGGGTCAGTCCGGCCAGCGCGGCGTCGCGCGAGCCGAAGCCGACGGCGACGGTCAGGAAGCCGAGCTGGCTGACGGTGCCGTAGGCCAGCACGAGCTTGAGGTCGTACTGCCGGAGCGAGCGCCAGCCGCCGACGAGCATGGTCCAGACTCCGACGCTCACCACCACGGGCAGCCAGACGGAGTCGTCGGCGAAGCCCGGCGCGAGGCGCGCGACGAGGTAGATGCCCGCCTTCACCATCGCGGCGGCGTGCAGGTAGGCGCTGACCGGCGTGGGAGCGGCCATCGCGGCCGGCAGCCAGAAGTGGAACGGCACCAGGGCGGACTTCGAGAACGCGCCGAGCAGCACCAGCACCAGCGCCGTCGACACGATCGGGCCGGAGGGGGCGGCGGCGACGATCCCGGAGAGGCTGGTGGTACCGGCCTGCACGATCAGGACGATGATCCCGACCAGCATCGCCAGCCCGCCGAGAGTCGTGACCAGGAGCGCCTGGAGACCGGCACCCCGGCTCTCCTTGCGCCCGCTGTAGTGGCCGATGAGGAGGTAGGAGAGGACGCTCGTCGCCTCCCAGAAGACGAAGAGGATGATCACGTCGTCGGCCGTGACCAGCCCGTACATCACTCCGGCGAACGCGGACAGGAGCGCTGCGAACCGGCCCAGCGAGGGCTCGTCGCGGCTGAAGTACGTCGCGCAGTAGGCGAGGACCAGGGCGCCGACTCCGCTGACCACGAGGGCGAGGACGATCGAGAGCGCGTCCAGGCGGAAGGAGAGGGCGATGTCGAGCGCGGGGATCCACGGCACGGACTCGCGGATCTCGCCGCCGTCGAGGATCGTCGGCAGGGCGGTCGCGGTGGCGACGAAGCTCGCGGCCGGGATCAGCGCCAGCGCGTAGAACGTCTTCGGCCCGAACCGGTCCACCAGCCAGGGGGTCACCACGGCGATCGCGAACGAGATCACGAGGATGAGGAGCATCACATGTTCCTCCCAAGGTGTACCCAGCGCATAAGTCGGTCAAGAATATCGGAGCGCCCTCCCGCGGAACCTGAGTGCGGAGAGGCTTGACGGCCCCGTCGTGATCCGCCAGGGCCCTACCGTGGGGAGCATGGCCCGCTCGCTCCTCCCCGACCAGCTCTGCCGACTCCGCGTCCACGACCTCGCGACGGGGGAGTCGACGACCGTCTTCGAGTCCGACTCCGTCCTCGTGGAGGCGCCGAACTGGACTCCGGACGGCTCCGCCCTGATCGTGAACGGCGACGGCGGCCTCTTCCGACTGCCGCTCGAGGGGACGCCCGTGCTCGAGCCGATCCCGCTCGACGGGGTGCCGGCCGAGCTCAACAACGACCACGTGCTCGCCCCGTCCGGCGGGCTCGCCTACGTCTCGGCGCGCGACGGGCACCTGTACGCGGTCGAGCTCGACGGCTCCGCCCCCGCCCGCCGCCTGACCGCCGAGCGCGAGGGCGCGCGCTTCAAGCACTACCTGCACGGCGTCTCGCCCGACGGCGCGACCCTCGCGCTGATCGGCGGCGGCGACGCCTCCGGGCGGTGGCGGACCGACGTGTACACGATGCCGGCCGGAGGAGGCGCGCTCACCGCCCTGACCGACGACGAGCCGGCGGACGACGGCGTCGACGTCTCGGCCGACGGCCGCACCCTCGTCTTCAACTCCGAGCGGGCCGGAGGAGGTGCGCAGCTGTTCCGGATCGGCCTCGACGGCTCCGCGCTCTCCCGCCTGGTCGAGTCGGACACGGTCGACTGGTTCCCGCACGAGTCGCCCGACGGCGCGCACCTGCTCTACCTCGCCTATCCGGAGGGGACGGCCGGGCACCCCGAGAACGTCGACGTCGAGCTGCGGCTGCTCGACCTCCCCGGGCGCTCGACGCTCGAGCCCGGCCGCGTGCTGGAGCGCCTCCACGGCGGGCAGGGGACGATCAACGTCTCCGGCTGGGCGCCGGACTCGACGCGCTTCGCCTACGCCGACTACCCGCGGCGCTGAGAGCCTGAGTCCTTGCCGCGCATGCGCGGGAGGGGGATCGATCACGGCGGGGAGCGGGTCTTGAATCGGGGGATGACCATCGACAGCGCAGCATCCTCCTCCGTCACCCGCTCGCCGCTCGGCGACTCCGGCATCGACGTCTTCCCGCTCTCGCTCGGCGGCAACGTCTTCGGCTGGACCGCGGGGCGGCAGACCTCCTTCGACGTCCTCGACGGCTACACGGCCGCGGGCGGCGACTTCATCGACACCGCCGACGCCTACTCCGCCTGGGTCCCGGGCAACACGGGCGGCGAGTCCGAGACGATCATCGGCGAGTGGCTCGCGCAGCGCTCGGGGGACCGGGACGACGTGGTGATCGCGACGAAGGCGGGCCGCCACCCGCAGTTCACCGGCCTCGCGCCCGACACCGTGCGCGCGGCCGCCCGCGCCTCCCTCGAGCGGCTCGCGACCGACCGGATCGACCTCTACTACGCTCACTTCGACGACGAGGCCGTGCCGATGGCCGACATCGCCGCCGTGTTCTCCGAGCTCGTGGACCAGGGCCTCGTTCGCGCGATCGGAGTGTCGAACTTCAGCGCCGAGCGCGTCGCGGAGTGGCTGCGCATCGCGGGCGAGGAGGGCCTGCACGCGCCCGTCGCGCTGCAGCCGCACTACAACCTCGTGGAGCGCGGGATCGAGGCCGACCTGCTGCCCCTCGCCCGCGAGGCGGGGCTGGCCGTCGTCCCCTACTCCGCCCTGGCGTCAGGATTCCTGACCGGCAAGTACCGCGACGGATCGACGCCCGAGGGTCCGCGCGCCGACGGCGCCTCCCGCTACCTCGACGGCCGCGGCCGCCGGGTGCTGGCGGCGCTCGACGCGGCGGCGGAGGCGCACGGCGCCGAGGTGGCGACGGTGGCCCTCGCGTGGCTCCGCTCGCAGCCCGGAGTGGTCGCGCCGATCGCCAGCGCCCGCGTGATGGAGCAGCTGCCGGCGCTGATCGCCTCGGCCTCCCTCGAGCTGAGCGCCGAGGAGCTCGCCGCGCTCGACGAGGCGAGCCGGGCGTAGCCGCAGACGGGCGGCCGCGGGGGCGCGTCCCCCGCGGTCATCGACGCTCCGCGGAGGTGCTATCGTCTAACGGTGCCAAATCGCGGGCACGCCCCGAGAGGGGCTGTCAGACCCGCAGGTGCGCCCCCTTAGCTCATTGGTAGAGCACTTCCTTGGTAAGGAAGAGGTAGTGGGTCCGATTCCCACAGGGGGCTCCGTTCCCCGCAGGCCAGACCTGCGAAGAACGCGCGGCGGGGTAGCTCAGGTGGTTAGAGCACACGGCTCATAATCGTGGTGTCGCGGGTTCAAGTCCCGCTCCCGCTACAGCGAGAAGGCCCCGGTTCGCGCGTCGAGCCGGGGCCTTCGGCTTTCCCGGGCGAGGTCCTGCCCGTGGGAGAGGTCTCAGACCGCGCAGCCCGCGAAGAGCACGTCGTCCGAGGAGACCAGGTCCTCCAGGGTCAGCAGGCGGTCGAGGTCGTGGCCGGCGGCCAGGGCGTTGGCGCGCTCCGGTGCGGTCTGGGGGGCGAGGCGCCCCTCCATGACCCCGCCGAGGGCGCGGACGGCGCAGGCGGCGACCACTCCCTCCGGGGTGCCGCCGATGCCGAGGACGAGGTCGACGCGGCCCGCGGGATCGGCCGCCTCGATCGCGACCGACACGTCGCCCTCGCCGCGCAGCTCGAGCGCGACCCCGGCCGCGCGCAGAGCCTTGATGAGCCCGGAGTGACGCGGCTTGTCGAGCACGACGACGACCAGCTCCGCGACGGGCTTCCCGAGCGCCGCCGCCAGCCGTGCGGCGTTCTCGGCGGGAGGGAGGTCGAGCGAGACGGCGCCCCGGCCCGCTCCCGAGCAGACCAGCTTGTCCATGTAGAAGACGTCGCGCGGGTCGAACAGCGTGCCTCGCGGGGCCAGCGCGATCACGCTCACCGAGCCGGGGAGCCCCTCCGCCGTGAGCCGGGTCCCGTCGAGCGGATCGACCGCCACGTCGCAGGAGGGTGCGGAGGCGCGGCCGAGGCGCTCGCCGTTCGCGAGCATCGGGGCCTCGTCCTTCTCGCCCTCGCCGATCACGACGATGCCGTCGAACGGAGCGTCGGCCAGCACGGCGCGCATCGCCGCGACCGACGCCTCGTCCGCCGCGATCTTGTCGCCGCGCCCGTACCAGCCGCGCGCCGCCTCGGCCGCCGCGCGCACGGCGGAGGCCACCGCCTCCTGCAGCTCGGCCGGGTAGGCGGGCGACGCGATCAGCCGCAGGCCGCTCATGCGCGCGCGGGCTGAGCGGTCGCGGTGCGGACCAGCCGCTCCAGGGTGCGCAGGCCGTCGGAGGAGAGCACCGACTCCAGGTGCCCCTGCACCGACGCGACGTGCTCGCCGCGCAGGGCGTTGACCACTCCCGTCTCCGGATCGACCGACACCTCGAGCCCCAGCCGGGGCGTGCGCGCGACGCCGGGGGCGACGGAGGAGAAGGTGTTGTAGAAGCCGATCGCGGCGTCCTCGCCGAACACGTCCACCGCCAGGCGCACGCCCTGGCGGGGCGCGGGCAGCGGCTCGACCGGGAGGCCAGCCAGCAGCGACAGCATCTGGTGGCTGAGGCAGACGGCGAGCATCGGCCGCTCCGCCTCGAGGCGCGTGGTCATCAGCGAGCGCAGGTGCGCGATCCGCGGGTCGGAGTCGTCGCGGGGGTCGCCCGGGCCGGGGCCGAAGACGACGAGGTCGTCGCTCAGCACGTCGGCGACCTCCGACCAGCGCTCGACCCGGGCGTCCATCCCGAGGTGGCGCAGCTGGTGGGCGAGCATCGTCGTGAACTGGTCCTCGTTGTCGACGATCAGCGCGGTGTGCCCGGCGAGGCCGGCGATGTGCTCGGGCGCCTGGGGCCGGAGCCAGAACGAGGCGAGCCGCTCGTTGCGCGCCTCGAGCGCCTCCTGCACGCCCGGCTGCGCGTTCAGGTCGATGGCCGGCGGCACCTCGCGGTGCGGCAGCAGGCCGAGGGCGGAGAGGACGCCCGACGCCTTCGCCCGCGTCTCGGCGACCTCGCCCTCGGGGGTGGAGTGGCGCACGAGCGTCGCGCCGGCCGGCACGGTGAGGCGGCCGTCCGCGCGGAGGTAGGCGGTGCGGATGAGGATGGGGGCGTCGACCGTGTAGCCGTGCTCCTCCGGCTCGAAGAGGGCGAGCACGCCGGAGTAGTAGCCGCGCGGCTCCTTCTCGTACTCGGCGATCACGGCGCACGCGTTCTCCATCGGCGAGCCGGTGACCGTGGGCGCGAACATCGTCAGCCGCAGGACCTCGCGCACGTCGAGTCCGGTGCGGCCCTCGAGCAGGTACTCGGTGTGGCTGAGCCGCGACATCTGCTTGAGGAACGGCCCGAGGATGCGGCCGCCGTCCGGGCAGACCGCGCTCATCATCTTCATCTCCTCGTCCACGACCATGAAGAGCTCCTCGCTCTCCTTCACGTCGGCGAGGAACGCGAGCACCTCCTCCCCGGTGGGTCCGGCCGCGGGGTGGCGGAAGGTGCCGCTGATCGGGTTCATCATCGCGACGCCGTCCCGCACCGAGACGTGGCGCTCGGGGGTCGCGCCGACGGCGGTGACCGTCTGCGCGCCGTCGACGCCGGGGGTGTGGATCGCGAAGGTCCAGTACGCGCCGGACTCGTCGGTGAGCAGGCGGCGGAACCAGGCCAGGACCGCCTCGACGGGCGGCGCGTCGGTCTGCGCGACGAAGGCGCGGTTGATGACGAAGTTGGCGCCCTCGCCGCGGCCGATCTCGTCCTCGATCACCCGGCGGACGATGTCGGCGTACTCGTCGTCCGGCACGTCGAAGCCGCGCTCCTCGACCGGGATCTCCCGCTCGGGCAGGAGCCGCAGCACCTCGGCCAGGGGGACGCTCTCGCGCTCGCGCACCACGAGGTTGCGCAGCGGGGCTCCGTCGTCCTTCGCCGCGAAGCCGCGCTCGCGCACCTGCCGGTAGGGCACGAGGGTCAGCACGTCGTCGCCGTCGAGCGGGATGTCGGCCAGGCCCTCGACGTCGAGCACGTCGCCCGTGAACACGTCGACGGCGTCGCGGCCCTGGCGGAGGACCACCGCGAACGGCAGCGTCCCGTCGGAGGCGAGGATGCGGGAGAGGAGCGAGGTCATCGTGGTCCTTGTATCGGGTCGTGCCCCACCCGGGCCCTGACATGCAGAACGACCGCCCGGAGGAGGCGGTCGCGTGCGAGGGGTCTGCGCGTCGGTCCGCCTAGGAGGCGGGCCACCAGGGGCTTCGGATCGACGTGCGCACGCGGCGAGTCTAGGGGAGAGCCGGGCGGCGGCCAAGCGGTGTCAGGCGGCGGGCCGCTCGGTCGGCTCGCCCCGCAGGGTCCGGAGCAGGAGGGTCGCGCCGGCCGTCGCGGCGGGGGTGGCGACGACCGCGCCCCCGGGGACGAGGAACGCCAGGTAGACGGCGATGCCGAAGCCGAGCGAGACCGCGCGGTGCTCGCCGAGGAGGCGGCGGCGGTCGCGGAGGGAGAGCCCCCGGGCGTCGCCCGCGAACCCGGTCAGCTCGAGCGCGAGGGCCCTCCCGCCGACCAACGCGCCCGCGACGAGGCCGACGATCGAGCCGACCACCGGCACCAGGCCCAGCAGCACCAGGACCACGCCGATCCCGAGGGAGGTGGCGACCAGCACGGCGGAGTCGCGGAGGCCGCGGCCGACCCCCTGCCAGAAGGTGCTCTCGCGCTCGTCGGGCACGCCGCCGAGGTCGTCCTCGACCCGCCGCCAGATCCGCTCGTAGAAGGGGTCGCCGACCAGCAGGGTCACCGCGGCGAAGAGGACCACGCCGAGGGCGAGCGCGGCGCCGACCACCGCGATCGAGAGCACCAGGCGGACGGTGGCGGCCGTGCCCTCGTCCCAGCCGCCTGCGAACGGGGTGAGCGCGGTCACCGCGTCCTGCACCCGCGTGAGCACCAGGACCAGCACGCCGACGAAGACCAGGCCGACGATCAGGGGCGGGATCGCGCCGAGGAGCATCGCCCGCGGCGAGCGGACCCAGGTGCGGAAGCCGCGGAGGAAGAGCCGGGCACCGAGGCCGAGATCGCGGAGGACGCTCATCCCCCGATCCTCGCAGGTGGGTCCGGGTCGGGGGTCCGGCAGAACGCCCGACTGCACGGGACGTGGAACCTCAGACCCGCTCGAACGGAGCGAGCAGCCCCGCCATCGCCTTCGTCCGCGGCGCGGCGTACTCGTCGCGCCGCGAGGTGCTGACGCCCATCGCGACGAGCCCCTCCACCAGGCGCACCGCCGAGGCGACGCCGTCGATCACGGGCACGCCCAGCTCCCGTGAGAGGTCGCGGCACAGGTCGGCCATGCCCGCGCAGCCCAGCACGATCGAGTCGGACCCGTCGACGGCCAGCGCTTCGGCGCACTCCGCCAGGATCGCGCGGCGGGCGTCGGAGCGGGGGTCGTCGAGTTCGAGCACGGGGATGTCGCAGGCGCGCACCTGACGGCAGGCGTCGCTGAACCCGGCGCGGCGGGCGATGTCCCAGGCGCGGCCGCTCGTGCGCGAGAGCGTGGTGACCACGCTGAAGCCCCGGCCGACGAGCGCGGCCATGTGCATGGCGGCCTCGGCGATCCCCACGACCGGGCCGCTCGCGATCTCGCGCGCGGCGTCGACGCCCGGGTCGCCGAAGCACGCGATGACCGCGCCGTCGCAGCCGGCCGCCTCCGCCCGGGCGATCTCGTGCAGGACGCCGGGCACGGCGAGCGCCTCGTCGTAGTGGCTCTCGATCGACGCCGGACCCATCGGCGGGGTGACGGCCGTGATCTCGGTGCCGAGCGAGGCGACGGAGCGGGCGGCCCGGCCGATCGCCGCGGTCATCGCAGTGCTGGTGTTCGGGTTGACGACGGTGATGCGCATGGTGGTTCCTCGGTTCGGGTGCCGGGAGGGGGAGGGACCCGCCCGGCCGCCGGTCCGCGGGATGCGGAGCGGCCGGAGCGGATCCCTCCTCCGTGCCGGCCGGATCAGACGGTCGAGCCGTCGCTGACGTGCTCGAGGTCCTCGTCGAGGCGCCCGATCCGCGGCGCGCGCCGCTCGAGCACGGCCATCGCGACGAACCCGAGCCCGCAGCCGAGGAACCAGCTGTAGTCGCCGAGCCAGGTGAACTCCGCGCCTCCCGCCTCCGCGATCCAGCGCGGCACGAGCACCGAGGCGACGGAGGGGACTCCGCCGATCACGGTCGCCCAGACGGCGTTGGGGTTGAAGCCGCGCGAGAACCAGTAGCGGCCCTTCTCGCTCATCGTGTAGAGGTCGTCCACCCAGACGCGCTGGCGGCTGATCAGGTAGTAGCCCGCGATGAGGACGCCGAACAGCGGTCCGATCAGCGCGCCGAGGATGCCGAGCGTGTAGTGGATGGCGGTGTCGTTCGAGTACCAGTTCCACGGGGTGAGCAGCACCGAGCCGACGGCGGCGATCATGCCGCCCATCCGCCAGCTGATCTTCTTCGGGTTGACGTTCGAGAAGTCGAACGCGGGGGAGATGAAGTTGGCGACGATGTTGATGCCGATCGTCGCGATGACGAAGGTGAGCCCGCCGAGGAGCACGGCGAACCAGGTGTCGATCCGCTCGACGGTCTCGATCGGGTCGGTGATCAGCTCGCCGAAGACCGGCACGGTCGCCGAGGCGGTGATCACGGTGAGGAGGGAGAAGAAGAGGAAGTTGATCGGGAGGCCGAGCAGGTTGCCGCGCTTCACGGCGCCGTAGCTGCGGGCGTACCGGGAGAAGTCGCCGAAGTTGAGCATCGGGCCCGAGAAGTAGGAGACGACCAGGGCGACGGCCGAGATCATCACCGGCACCGCGGCGGCGAGGTCGAGCGGCTCGCCGGAGCCGAGGGTGAGCGAGATGTTCTCCCAGCCCGCCTGCGACACCAGGTAGACGGCCAGCACGAGCATCACCACGTAGACCGCCGGTCCCGCCCAGTCGATGAAGCGGCGGATCGACTCCATGCCCCGCCAGAACAGCGCGGCCTGCGCGACCCAGAGGATCGCGTAGGAGAGGTAGCCCAGAGCCGAGAGGCCGAGGAACGACGCCTCGGGCGTGTTCAGGGCGGCCATGCCCGGGAAGAACTTGAGGAAGACGATGTTCAGCGACTGCGCCGCCAGGTAGGTCTGCACGCCGTACCAGGCGATCGCGATCAATCCGCGGATGATCGCCGGGATGTTCGCGCCGCGGATGCCGAAGATCGCCCGGTTGATGACGGGGTAGGGCACGCCGGTGACCTGGCTGGGCTTGGCGACGAGGTTGCAGAAGACCTGCACGATCACGATGCCCACCACCAGGGCGACGAGGACCTGCCAGCCGGCCAGGCCCAGCGCGAAGAGCGAGCCCGCGGTCACGTACCCGCCGACGCTGTGCACGTCCGACATCCAGAACGCGAAGATGTTGTAGCTCGACCAGCGCTGCTTCCGGAGCGGGGCGAGGTCCTCGTTGGAGAGGCGGTCGTCGTAGCCGGCGCTCGCCGCGGCGGCGGGATCCGGATCGACGGGAGGAGCGGTGACTCGGGGTGCGGTGACGCGGTCGGACATGGGTGGATCCACCTCTCGGGCGGTCGTGCGCAGAGCGGCACGGAGCGGATGTGTCAGGGTGGTCGGGACGTCCGGCCGAGGAGACGGGGCGTCGCGGAGAGCGTTCCGAGTGAAGTGATCACTTCACGCGGGCCACGCTACGAGTCGGGAGGCCGCCGCTCGTTTCGGCTCCGTTACGGCTGTGTGACGATCCGCGAGAGGGGACGGGCCATGCCCTCCGACGACACCGCGCCCGACGAGGCGGCCGCCCGGGCGATCGCGGACGGGGCCGGACTCGGCGCCCGGCTGCGGGAGCTGCGGCTCTCGGCGGGCCTGTCGCTGAAGGCACTCGCCGGGCGACTCGGCATCTCCGTGAGCGCCGTCTCGCAGATCGAGCGCGGAGCCATGCAGCCCTCGGTCGGCCGGATGATCGCCCTCGTGGACGCGCTGGGGGTCCCGCTGTCCGCCGTGTTCGACCAGGGCGCGTCGGCGCCGGTCGAGACCGCGGTCGTCCGGGCGCGCGAGTCGGCGCCCGTGGCGCTCGAGGGCGGAGTGCTGTTCCGCCGTCTGGCGCCGCGTCCGCTGGACGCCGTCGACTTCTTCGAGTCGACCTACCCGCCGGGCTCGACCTCGACGGCGCACCGGCAGCTGCTCCGCCACGACGGGTTCGAGATGGGGACGGTGACGCTCGGAGAGCTGACGGTCGAGTTCGAGGACGAGTCGGTCGTCCTTGGGCCGGGCGACGCCATCACGTTCCCGTGCGAGCGGCCGCACCGCATGGTCAACACGGGCTCGACCACGGCGATCGCGACCTGGCTGATCGTCCACCGCTGACACCGCGCCGGTGCTTCGTGCCGGACCCCTGGCGGCACCACCTGCGTATGGGACCCTGGTCCTCGCTCCTCCACAACGGGCGGACGACCGTCTCCTGTCCACACCCCGGTCGGGATCGGGGCGCGGCGGGCCCTCGGTGTCGGTACCGCCTGGTGGGCTGGTCTCCTCGACCGAGGGGTGCGGAACGTGGAGGAGCGGATGGACGGCAGGAACGACGAGGGGTGCCCGCGCTGGTGCGCGGGCGAGCACGACGAGCTGGTCGCGGCGGGGGAGCGGCTGCACCGCTCCGCGGCGAGCTCGCTCCCGGTGGTGCTCTGGGCGGGCCGAGACGGGGCCGCGGGCGCGACGGTGCACGTCTCCCTGTGCCGCCCGGGGGAGTCGGGGGAGGACAGGCTCCGCCTGGAGGCCGACGGGCTCGGCGAGGTCGACCTCGATCTCAGCTCGGGGTCGCGGCTGGCCGGCGCGGTGCTCCGGCTACTCGGCGCCGCGTGAGGTGCGCGGCGGATCGGGCGGCAGGAGGTCCGTCAGCTCGATCTCGAGCGCCTCGCAGAGCGCGAGGAGGGTGTGCAGCGTGGGGTTCGCGGGCGAGCCGGGCTTCGACTCGCCCTTCTCGAACTTCTGGTAGGTGTAGCCCGCGAGCCCGGCCGCGTGGGCGATCCGCTCCTGGCTGGCGCCCTTGGCGATGCGGGCCCGGTGCATGTTGGTGCCGAGCTCGCGGGCGTAGGTCGCCCAGTCGCGCTCGGGAGTGGGTGTCGACATGCCCGCCAGCTTCGGAGAAGTTCGGCCGCGGGTCAGCCATACACGGATGGGAAATTCCCGGTGGTCATACCCGGGTGACCACAGGCGGCGCCTCCGGAGCCCCGAGGGCCCCGCGACGGCAGCGCCTAGGATGGCCGGGTGCCAGTGAACCCCGAACTCGTCGGGCGCGTCTTCGCGCCCACGGAGCCCTATCAGGTGGGGCGCGAGAAGGTGCGCGAGTTCGCCCGCGCCGTCTGCGCGACCTCCCCCCTGCACCACGACGTCGAAGCCGCCCGCGCCGCCGGGCACCCCGACCTCGTCGCTCCGCCCACCTTCGCCGTCGTCGTGCAGGAGTTCACGCTCCAGCAGCTGCTCGCCGAGCCCGACGGCGGGATCGACTTCAGCCGCGTCGTGCACGGAGACCAGCGCTTCGTGCTGTCCCGTCCGGTCGTCGCCGGCGACGAGCTGACCGCGACCCTCTCGGTCGCCGCCATCAAGAAGCTCGGCGCCCACTCGATGGTCACCACCGAGTCCCGCATGGTCGACGCGAGCGGCGAGCACGTCGTCACCGCGATCTCGACCCTCGTGGTCAGGGGAGACGAATGAGCACCGCACTGCCCGCTCTCGCCGAGCTGAGCGTCGGCCAGGTCGTCGCCGAGAGCCGCTTCCCGATCGACCGCGGCACCCTGGTGCGTTACGCGGGCGCCTCGGGCGACTTCAACCCCATCCACTACCGCGACGACGTCGCCGCCGAGGTCGGCCTGCCCGGCGTGCTCGCGCACGGCATGCTCACGATGGGCACCGCGGTGCAGGTCGTCGTCGACTGGGTCGGCGACCCCGGACGCGTGGTCGACTACCAGGTGCGCTTCACCCGCCCCGTCGTGGTGGACCCGCGCGACGGCGCCGCCATCGACGTGGTCGCCAGGATCGGTGCTGTGAACGCCGAGGAGGGCTGGGTCCGCGTCGACCTCGCCGTCTCGGTCGAGGGCCAGTCCGTCCTCGGCAAGGCCCAGGCACGGGTCCGACTCGCGTGACCTCCGCGCCGCTGCTCTCCGCCCTGACCACCCTCCGCGTCGGCGGACCCGCCGAGCGCCTCGTCGAGCCCGCCACCGAGGCGGAGCTGGTCGAGACGCTCGTCGGCCTGTGGTCGGACGACGAGCCGTGGCTGCTGCTCGGCGGCGGCTCCAACCTCCTCGTGGGCGACGACGGGGTCGAGGGCACGGTCGTGCGCGTGCGCACCACCGGCGTCGAGCGGCTCCCCTCCGACGAGCCGGGGCTCGTGCTCCTGCGGGTCCAGGCGGGCGAGTCGTGGGACGGCCTCGTCGCGACGACCGTGGAGCGCGGCTGGGCGGGCCTCGAGGCTCTCAGCGGCATCCCCGGCACGGTCGGTGCGTCGCCGGTGCAGAACATCGGCGCCTACGGCCAGGAGCTCTCGGACACGCTGGTCGCGGTCGACTTCCTCGACGAGGGCGCCCGCGAGCCCGTCCGGCTGACGGCGGAGGAGCTGCAGTTCGCCTACCGCACCTCCGTGATCAAGCAGGGCCGCCGGGGCGCGGTGCTGGCCGTCGAGTTCGCGCTCGAGGAGGTCGGCGCCGAGGGCGACGGCACTCCCGTCGCCTACGGTCAGCTGGCGTCGGCGCTCGGAGTCGCGCTCGGCGACCGCGTGCCGCTCGCGCGGGTGCGCGAGACCGTGCTGGCGCTGCGTGCGGGCAAGGGCATGGTCCTCGATCCGGAGGACCCGGACACCGCGAGCGCCGGCTCCTTCTTCACCAACCCCCTCGTCACGAGCGCGTTCGCCGACTCCCTGCCGCCCGAGGCGCCGCGCTGGCCGGTCGAGCCGACGGCGGAGGCGCCCGTCATCACCCCGCTCGCCGCGGTCGAGGCCGGAGCGCCCGTCGGGCTGCCCGTGCCTCCCCGCGCCGACGGCCTGGTGAAGCTCAGCGCCGCGTGGCTGATCGAGCACGCCGGCGTCTCGCGCGGTTTCGCCCTGCCCGGCTCGCGGGCCGCCGTGTCGAGCAAGCACACCCTCGCCCTGACCAACCGCGGAGGAGCGACGGCCGAGCAGGTCGCCGAGCTCGCCCGGTACGTCCAGGGCCGCGTCCTGGCGGAGTTCGGCGTGCTGCTGCACCCCGAGCCCGTCGTGGTCGGCACCGCGGTCTGAGTCCGCGCGGTCTGCGCGCGCAGGCCCCGCGCTCCCGGGGACGCGCGCCCTCCGGCCGCGGCCTCCTCCGGCTCAGCTGTCGCGGCGGATCCAGCGGAAGCCGAAGCGGCAGGCGACGAGCCCCACGACGAGCCAGATACCGAGCACCAGCGCGACGCCGCCGAGGTCCCACGACCCGTTCACCTCCGCCTCCTCGAACCCGCTCGGCAGGAACACGGCGCGCATGCCCTGCGCGATCCACTTGAGCGGGAAGACGCTCGCCGTGTTCTGCAGCCAGTCCGGCAGCGTCGTGAACGACAGGTACGACCCCGAGATGAACTGCAGCACGAGCAGCGGCGGCACGATCACGGCGGTCGCGCTCTTGCCCGAGCGGGGCAGCGCGGAGACGGCGATGCCGAGGATGGCCGACGTCGCGACTCCTGCCAGGTAGACCCAGGCGAAGGTCGCCCAGCGCCCGCTGTCGGTGGGCAGCTCGACCGAGAACACCGTCGCCGCGACGAGGAGCAGCAGGGCCGTCTGCGCGAGGCTCGTCACGAGCACCTGGCCGAACTTGCCGATGAAGTAGCTGAAGACCGGCAGCGGTGCCCCCGCGAGGCGCTTGAGCGTGCCGTCGCCGCGCTCGACCGCGATGTCGACGCCCAGGTTCTGGACGCCCGAGAGCAGGATCCCGGCCGCGGCGAGGCCCGGCACGTAGTACTCGGCCATCGGGATGCCCGGGTCCTGCGGGTTCGCCTGCATCACCGCGGTGTCGCCGAACGCGACCGAGAAGATCGTCAGGAGCAGCACCGGGAAGAGGAAGGTGAAGAACACCTGGTCCGGAGCGCGGAAGTACGAGCGGATCTCGTAGCGGGCGCGGGCGAGTCCGAGGCGGACGGTGCGTCCCGGGCCGGTGGAGAGGGTGCGGGGGCGGGTGGCGACGGCGGTCACGCGGGCTCTCCGATCAGGTCGACCGCGTCGCGGTCCTCGCGGATGAGGTCGAGGTAGATGTCCTCGAGGCTGGGGCGGACGACCTCGAGCGCCGTCGGCTCCCCGATCCGGGCGTGCAGCTCGGCGACGGTCCGGGCGGGCTCGGTGGTGCGCAGCCGGTGCAGCACGCCGTCCTCGCGCCACTGCACGATCGGGACGCGCGCCTCGTCCCCTCCGATCGCGCTCATCGGGCCGATGGCCAGGAGCCGCCCGCCGGAGATCACGGCGGCGCGGTCGCCGAGGCGGGCGGCCTCGTCGAGGTAGTGGGTGGTGAGGAGGATGGTCGTGCCCTCGCTCTTGAGCAGGGCGATCAGGTCCCAGAAGGAGTGGCGGGCCTCGGGGTCGAATCCCGTGGTGGGCTCGTCGAGGAACACCAGCTCGGGACGGCCGATGATGCCGAGGGCGACGTCGACGCGGCGGCGCTGGCCGCCCGAGAGGCGCCCGATGCGCGAGCGGGCCTTGGACGTCAGCCCGACGGCCTCGATGGTCTCGTCGACGTCGCGCGGTCGCGGATAGAGGCTGGCGAAGTGCGCGATCTGCTCGCGGACCGTCGCGTTGCCGGACTCGCCGCTGGACTGCAGGACGATCCCCAGACGCGCCTTCCACGCCAGGTCGCCGTGGCGCGGGTCGACCCCGAGCACCGACACCTCGCCGCCGGAGCGGTCGCGGTAGCCCTCGAGGATCTCGATGGTCGTCGACTTCCCGGCGCCGTTCGGGCCGAGGAGCGCGAAGGTCTCGCCCCGGTGGATGTCGAAGGAGACTCCCGCGACCGCCGGAGCGCCCCCGTAGTCCTTCCGCAGGTCGCGGACTCGGACGGCGTGGTCTTCGCTCATCGTCACAGCGTGCCCTGTCGCACCCCTCCGGCGACAGTGATCCCCGATTTCCGCCTCCCTCTTGCCCTCCCCGCCCCGAGATGCCAGGCACCCCTCACCTGTCGGACAGGCCCGTCGCAGTACCCGCCGTCACCGTGCGGCACGGTCGAGCGGCGATCGGCGGTCCGCGTGTCACGGATCGTCGTCCGCGCTGCGCACCCCGCTCTCTGCGACGCACCCCCGTCGTCGAGCCGCCGCTGCCGATCGACGGCGCAGGCGGAGGAGGGCTAAACGGTGCCGAAGAGCCGCTGCAAGCGGCGCACGCCCTCGAGGAGCGCGTCGTCGCCGAGGGCGTAGGACAGGCGGAGGTAGCCGCTCGGTCCGAAGGCCTCGCCGGGGACGGTGGCGACCTCGGCCTGCTCGAGGATGAGGTCGGCGAGCTCGAGGGAGGTCGTCGGGGTGGTGCCGTTCCACTCGCGGTTCAGCAGCCCGTTCACGTCGGGGTAGACGTAGAACGCGCCGCCGGGGGTGGGGCACTCGATCCCGTCGATCGCGTTCAGCTCGGCGACGATGGTGCGGCGGCGGCGGTCGAAGGCCAGGCGCATCTCCTCGGCCGGCTCCTGCGGACCGGTGAGGGCGGCGATCGCGGCGCGCTGCGAGATGTTCGAGACGTTGCTCGAGAGGTGCGACTGGAGGTTCGAGGCGCCCTTGATCGCGTCGGCCGGGCCGACCATCCATCCGACGCGCCAGCCGGTCATCGCGTAGGTCTTCGCGACGCCGTTGACGAGGATCGTCCGGTCGCGCAGGGCCGGCACCGCCTCGACGATCGAGGTCGCGTGCTCGAGCGGGCTCGCGTCGTCCTGGTCGCCGGTGGAGTAGACGAGGTTCTGGTAGATCTCGTCGGCGATGATCCAGAGGCCGTGCTCCTCGGCCCACTCGCCGATCTCGCGGGTCTGCTCGGCCGAGTAGACGGCGCCGGTGGGATTGGAGGGGGAGACGAACAGGAGCACCTTGGTGCGCTCGGTGCGCGCGGCCTCCAGCTGCTCGACGGTGACCAGGTAGCCCTGGTCGGCGCCCGCGAACACGTCCACCTGAACGCCGCCGGCGAGCTTGATCGCCTCGGGGTAGGTGGTCCAGTACGGGGTCGGCACCAGCACCTCGTCGCCGTCGTCGAGGAGGGTCTGGAAGGCCTGGTAGACGGCCTGCTTGCCGCCGTTGGTGACCACGACCTGCGAGGGGTCGACGGCCCATCCGGAGTCGCGCGCCGTCTTCTCAGCTATGGCAGCGCGGAGGTCGGGGAGGCCCGCCGCGGGGGTGTAGCGGTAGTTCCCCGGGTCGAGCACGGCGGCCGAGGCGGCCTCGACGATGTGCTCGGGAGTGAGGAAGTCGGGCTCGCCGGCGGCGTAGGACACGACCGGTCGGCCCTGGGCCTGGAGGGCCTTCGCCTTGGCGTCGACCTTCAGAGTGGCGGACTCGGCGATGGCGGCGATGCGGGCGGAGATGCGCGTGGTGGAGGACACGACGGCCAGCGTATCCTGCGCGCGCACGGGGCTCCGAGGCCCCCCGCCGCTCGGCTGGACACGCCCTGCGGGTCCACGTACACTCGTCCGAGGTAGTCGATCTCTGCCCTCATCCACAGCGCCCGCGAGGGTCGCGGCGGTGGGGCGGCGGGTCGGTCTCCTCCTCGGATGCTCGCAACGGCATCCATAGGGCGGTGGCTCAATTGGTAGAGCAGCGGTCTCCAAAACCGCAGGTTGCAGGTTCGAGCCCTGTCCGCCCTGCACATCGATGCCCGTCGCACGCGGTCCCCGCGACGCTGCGGTCATCGGTCCAGGGCCGCCCATGACGGGCGGTCGGCCACACCGGAGGTTCCGGTGCGGGAAAGGTGCGTGCAGGTGGCCGGGAAAGCAGTCGACGAGCCGAGCGAGGACGTCGTCGCGATCGCCAATCAGCAGCGAGCCGCGCGGCGCAACCCGTTCGCGCGCATCGCCCTCTTCATCCGGCAGGTCATCGCCGAGCTGAAGAAGGTCGTGACGCCCACCCGCAAGGAGCTGGGCAACTACGTCGTGGTCGTGCTGATCTTCGTCGTCATCATGATGGCGCTGGTGTCCTTCCTCGACTGGGTCTTCGCCCTGGCCGTGACGTACGTGTTCGGCACACCCGCCGCCTGACCCGAGAGCATCCGGGCCGCGCGAGCGGAGGGTGCCGGCGACAGCGGGACGCGCCCCGAGGGGCGCGACCGATCGATCGAGAGAGAGTTGTGACGAGTGTCTGACAGAAACCGCGACGACGTCGACTGGGCGACGGCTGCCGAGCAGTCGTCGGAGGTCGAGGAGGAGCAGGAGGGCGACGTCCAGTCGCAGGCTGAGGACGCCGTCGAGCCCGCCGAGCAGGGTGCGCTGAGCATCATCGACGAGAACGAGTCCGAGGACGACCTCGCCTCCGACCTCGAGGCAGCGCTGGACGCCATCGGCTCCGTCGACGACCCCGAGGCCGACTCCGCGGTCGACGAGGCCGCCCACATCGACACCGTCGAGGAGGCCGAAGCGGCCCTCGAGGCCGTCGAGGACGAGGCCGAGGTCGCCGCCGAGGACGCCGAGTCCGCCGGTGAGGACCTCGCCGACATCGACCCGTACGAGGCCTTCCGCACCGAGCTGCGCGGCAAGCCGGGCAAGTGGTACGTCATCCACTCCTACGCCGGCTTCGAGAAGCGCGTGAAGTCGAACATCGAGAACCGCAAGGTCTCGCTCGAGGCCGAGGACTACATCTTCGAGGTCCAGGTCCCGATGGAGGACGTGGTCGAGATCAAGAACGGCCAGCGCAAGATGGTCACCCGGGTGCGCATCCCCGGCTACGTGCTGGTGCGCATGGACCTCAACGAGGACTCGTGGTCGGTCGTCCGCCACACCCCGGGCGTCACCGGCTTCGTGGGCAACGCCCACAACCCGACCCCGCTGCGCTTCGAGGAGGCCTTCACGATGCTGAAGAGCCTCGTCGAGATCAAGGATGTCGCCCCCTCGAAGACCTCCGGTGCCAAGGGCCAGAAGCAGGCCCAGCGCGTGCTGCCCGCCGAGGTCGACTTCGAGATCGGCGAGACCATCACCATTAAGGAGGGCTCGTTCGCGGGTCTTCCCGGCTCGATCAGCGAGATCAAGCCCGAGAGCGGCAAGCTCACCGTGCTCGTCTCGCTCTTCGAGCGCGAGACCCCGGTCGAGCTGTCGTTCGACCAGGTCACCAAGCTCTGACGCATCGCCTCCGCGCCGCGTGATCGCCCCCTCCGCACGTCGGAGGGGGCGTTCGCCGTTCCGGGCGGCGCCCCCTCCGGCACCGCCCCACGCGCCCCCGGGCGTCGGCCCCTCCTCCGCCCTGTCGGGGGTGGCCCCGCTCGTGTAAGCTCGTACGGGTTTTCGTGTCGGCGCCCGCCTCTGTGCGCGCCGGACGACCCTCCTCCACCGCGATCCGGCACCGTCGGATGCGCGGGAGAGCGGCCGGGAGCCCCCGACCGCTCGAACCCTGAGAAAAGGAATCAGAATGGCCCCCAAGAAGAAGGTCACCGGCCTGATCAAGCTCCAGATCAAGGCCGGCGCGGCCAACCCCGCGCCCCCGATCGGTCCGGCGCTCGGTCAGCACGGCGTCAACATCATGGAGTTCTGCAAGGCGTACAACGCGCAGACCGAGTCGCAGCGCGGCAACGTCATCCCCGTCGAGATCACCGTCTACGAGGACCGCTCGTTCACCTTCGTGCTGAAGACCCCGCCCGCGGCGGAGCTCATCAAGAAGGCCGCCGGCGTCGCCAAGGGCTCCTCGACCCCGCACACCGTGAAGGTCGCGAAGCTCACCCAGGCGCAGGTCCGCGAGATCGCCGAGGCGAAGCAGGTCGACCTGAACGCCAACGACATCGACGCCGCCGCGAAGATCATCGCCGGCACCGCCCGCTCGATGGGCATCACGGTCGAGTAGCGCGACGCGCTGCTCGACGGCGGGAGCGACGCGCCCACCGGCGCGGACCCACCGCGGAAGCCTCGAGAACCCGACGGCGGCCCCTCAGCGGGCCGCACGCCCGGGCCGGAAGCGCCTCCGCAGGACCTCTCCGCCTCCCGCGAGCAGCAGTCACGGCCGCGATCGCGGCACCACCAGAACTCCATCACCCCCGTGGGAGAGCCCGCCAGGCTCTAGAACCACATTCTCGTTTCAAGGAGAAACAACATGGCACAGAAGTCGAAGGCCTACCGGGCCGCCGCGGCCAAGCTCGAAGAGGGCAAGTTCTACACGGCCGACGAGGCCGTCGCGCTCGCCCGCGAGACCGGTTCCGCCAAGTTCAACAGCACCGTCGAGGTCGCCCTCAAGCTCGGTGTCGACCCCCGCAAGGCCGACCAGATGGTCCGCGGCACGGTCATCCTGCCCCACGGCACGGGCAAGACCGCCCGCGTCATCGTGTTCGCGACCGGTCCGGCCGCCGAGGCCGCGCTGGCCGCCGGTGCCGACGAGGTCGGCGGCGCCGAGCTCATCGAGAAGGTCGCGGGCGGGTACACCTCGTTCGACTCCGCCGTCTCGACCCCGGAGCTCATGGGCCAGGTCGGCCGTCTCGGAAAGGTGCTCGGCCCCCGCGGCCTCATGCCCAACCCGAAGACCGGCACCGTGACCCCGGACGTGGCGAAGGCCGTGACCGAGATCAAGGGCGGCAAGATCGAGTTCCGCGTCGACAAGCACGCCAACGTGCACCTCGTCGTGGGCAAGGCCGCGTTCACCGAGGAGCAGCTCCAGGAGAACTTCAAGACCGCGCTCGACGAGATCCTCCGCCTCAAGCCGTCCTCCTCGAAGGGCCGCTACATCCAGAAGGCCGCCGTCTCGACGACCTTCGGCCCCGGCATCCCGCTGGACGTCAACGTCCTGGCCTGAGCCGAGCACGCACTGACGTGAGGAGGGGGTCCGCTTCGGCGGGCCCCCTCCTTCGTCGTCCCGGCATACTGGACCGGTGATCCGCCGCTCCGCTTCGCCGCGCCTCCCGTGACCGTCCGCCGGGCGTCTGCCGCCGACGCCGAGGCCCTGGCCGAGCTGGCCGCCGCGACCTTCCCGCTGGCCTGCCCGCCGCACACCACCGCGGAGGCGAAGGCCGAGTTCGTGCGCACCGTGCTCTCGGTCGAGCGCTTCCGCGACCACCTCGCCGATCCGCTCCGCTCGCTCCTGGTCGACGACGACTCCGGCGCGCTGACCGGCTACGCGATGCTCGTGCGCGGGGAGCCCGCCGACGCCGACGTCGTCGCGGCGATCCGGCTGCGTCCGACCGTCGAGCTCAGCAAGTTCTACCTCCTGCCCGGCCGGCACGGCTCCGGAGCGGCGGCCGCGCTGATGGCCGCGACCCTCGAGGAGGCGCGGGCACACGGTGCCGCGGGCGTCTGGCTCGGCGTCAACGAGGAGAACGCGCGCGCTCAGCGCTTCTACTCCAAGCACGGCTTCGCGGTCGTCGGCCGCAAGCGCTTCCTCGTCGGCGACCGCTGGGAGGACGACTTCGTCCTCGAGCGCTCTCTCTCCTGACCCTCCCCGCGAGACGCCGCCCGGGTACGCGACACGCTCCGCGTGGCGTACCGGAGCGGCATCTCGCCGAGGTCAGCCCTCGGAGACGGTGAGGACGATCTTGCCGCGGGTGTGGCCCGTCTCGAGCTGCTCGTGCGCCTCGCAGGCGCGGGCGAGGGGGAAGATGCCGTCGATGAAGACGCGGACGTCGCCCGACTCGAGAAGGCGCGAGACCACGCCGAGGGTCGCCCCGTCGGGAGCGACGCGGTAGGTGGAGGCGCGCACGCCCGCAGCGGCCGCCTCCTCGAAGAACCCGGGCCAGCTCCCGGTGGGCGCGTTCACGATCAGGCCCCCGGGGCGGAGGACCCTCAGCGAGCGCGAGCCCGTGTCGTCGTGGACGTTGCCGACCAGATCGATGACCACGTCGACGCCGGACAGCAGCTCGTCGAAGCGCTCGGCGGTGTGGTCGATCACCTGCGCGGCGCCGAGCTCGTGCAGCCACTGCAGGTTGCGGGTCGAGCCGGTCGCGATCACCGAGGCGCCGAAGTAGGCGGCGAACTGCACCGCGAAGTGGCCGACTCCGCCCGACCCGGCGTGGATGAGGATCCGCTGGCCCTCGTGCGCCTTGGCGAGCTCGACGACCATGCCCCAGGCGGTGAGCGCCGCGAGCGGGACGCCGGCCGCTTCGACGTGCGAGAGCGTCGACGGCTTCCGCGCGATGGAGACGCTCGGCACGCTGACGTACTCCGCGTAGGAGCCCGAGTAGCGCGGCACCATGACGAAGCCGTAGACCTCGTCGCCCGGCCGCAGCGGATGCGCCGGGTAGGGGCTCGAGACGACGACGCCCGAGAAGTCGTGGCCGAGGACCGCAGGGTAGGAGGCGATCTGCGAGGCGACCCCCTGGCCCGCGCGCGTCTTCGCGTCGAGCGGGTTCACGCCGGCCGCGACCACCTTCACGGTGAACTCGGCGTTGATGGCGGAGGGTGTCGGCACGGTCGCCAGGTGCAGGGCGGAGGCGTCGCCCGGCGCGTCGATCACCGCCGCCGTCATCGTGTCGGGGAGGACGACCTCCTCCGGGATCTCGCCGATCGCGAGGCCGTGCCCGAGCGCGCTGGTGTGCATCGTCGCCTTTCCTGTCGCTGAGGCGTGCGGGTGGAGCGTGCCGAGGACGTCGCCCCCGATCCCCGCATCCGACGCCGCGACCAGTCAATCGAGGCAATGAGTCGGCGCTGTTACGGGGGTGTCACCCTCGGGAGAAGATTGGCGCGCGGAGCCGCGGGCGCCCGGTCTGGCACGATGAGGGGATGCGACGCCGACGTACCCTGCTGGTCGGCGGTGCCCTCCTTGTCCTGGCCGGGCTCGTGGTCCTCCTGGCCGCCCGGATCAGCATCGGCACCAGCCGCTGGGTCTACGTCAGCGAGATGGGCGCGCCGGACCTGCCGACGGCGGGCGCCTTCGAGGCCGCCCTTCTGCTCGTGGCGGCCGGCGGCGCGCTGATCGCCGCGGGCGCCTGGCCCGTGCGCGCCCGCCTGCTGCCCGCCCTCCGCCCGGCGGGCGCGATCCTCCTGGCGGCCGCCTGCTTCGCGCTCGCCTCGCAGGTGACCTGCACGGCGGGCTGCCCGCTGCCGGTCGGGCCGGCCTTCCGCTGGCAGGACCTCATCCACACCTCGGCCGCCGTGCTCGGCTTCGGGGCCGCCTGCGCCGCGATGCTCCAGCTGGCGACCGTGCGGGGGCGCCCTGCGGTCGCGCGGCTCTCGCTCGCCGCCGGGATCTCGGTGGCGGTCGTCGCCGGGACGGGTGGGATCCTGTCGCTCCTGCGCGTGTGGCTGCGGCTCGGCGGGACGCTCGAGTTCGTGGCGACGGCGATCGCGGTGCTCTGGCTCGCGTTCGTCGGCCTGGTGCTCGCGCTCGAGGACCTCAGCGCCGAGCGAGCCAGCCGCGGACGTGCCCGCGGATCCGGTCCTGCTGAGCGGCGAAGCCCTCGTCCCGCGACGGCACCCGCTCGCAGTCCGCATCCGGAAGAGCCCTAGCCCACGCCTCCGCGACCTCGACCGGGTGCACGGGGTCGCGCTCGGCCGCGATCACCAGGGTGCGCGCGATGACCTCGCCCAGCTCTCCGGAATCGCGGTAGGCGGCGTTCCGCGGGATCTGGGCGAGACGGACGGCGCGCTCGGCCGCGCGCGGGGAGCGGAACTGCAGTGTCAGCGCCTCCGCCGACGCGGGGGACACCTCAGCGGCGCGCGCGAACAGGCCCGAGGCGCGGAACATCCGCTCGCCGCGCTTCGCTCCGTGGTCGTGCAGCAGCTGCGCGATGACGGGGAACACGGTGAGGTTCTCGGGCAGCGGCTCGGCGGTGAAGGCGGGGCGCACGAAGACGGCACGGTCGATCGGCAGCACGCGTCGGACGGCGAGGCGCAGGGCGATCGCCGCGCCCATCGAGATGCCGAGCACCGTGAGCGGCTTGTGCGCGGCTCCGGCCCGCACGACCTCCTCCGTCACCTCGTCGGCCAGCGCCTCGAGGGCGAAGTCGCCGGGCGCGCCGAGCAGCTCGGAGGCGCCGTGGGCGCGGACGTCCGGAGCGATGACCTCGCTGCCGGCGGGGAGGGCGGAGCGCAGCAGCCCCAGGGGCTGGGAGCGGTCGCCGCCCAGGCCGTGCAGGAGGAGGACCGTCACCGGGCGCGCGTCCGCTCGTGCAGCTCGGCCATCAGCATCCCCGCCAGCCGCACGAGGATGTGGATCTCGTCCTCGTCGCGGTCGACCCAGCGGGAGTTCGGCTCGCCCTCGATCGGCACGAAGTCGCGGTGCTGCTCCCAGACGACGAGCGTGCGCTCGGCGCCGAGGACGTACTGCTGCCAGAAGACCTGCCGCAGGTAGTGGCGCGGGATGCTCCGCCACGGCTTCGTCGTGGTCTTGATCTCGCAGAGCTCGAGCCGGCCGTCCTCGCGGAGGCCGATGCCGTCGGGCGTGGCGAGGTGCCGCCGCTCCTGGCTCGCGTGGAAGAGGGTGCTGCTGGGCTCGATCGCGTGCTCGCTCCGCACCCAGGCGGCGATCTCGGGCTCGCGGGCGCGGCCGTGGTCGGTGAAGGCGTTGCCGCCGAAGCCGGTGCCGTAGAGCTTGTCGAGCGCTGCCTTGCCGATCGCGGCGGGGGAGGAGAGGCGGGCGACGTCGGTCGCCGTGATGCCGCGCGAGCGGGCGCGGAGCCAGGCGACGCGGTCCGAGGAGTCGGCGACGACCCTCCGGAGGTGCGGGGGCTCGGCGTCCGTGAAGACGGGCTGCGTCTCCCAGGGGAAGGAGAGCTGCAGGTCGGGCACCGATTCATTCTCTGCCCCCTGCGGCGCCCGGTCGAATCGGCACGCCGACCCGCGCCCTCTCACCGGGGCGCGACGGCCCGCGCCGGCGGCTCAGGCGTCGAGGAAGGCGTCGACGTGCGCGGGGGAGAGGAGGTGGCGCCGGACCATCAGGGCGGCACCGCGGACGCCTCCGCCCTGGGCCGCGGCCTGCACGATGTCGAGCGCGCGGGTCGCCAGGGGGAGGGAGCGGCGGTAGACGACCTCGCGGACCCCGGCGAGGACCTCGTGGCTGGCCTGGGCGATGCTGCCGCCGACGACGATGACGGACGGATTCAGGAGGTTCACGCAGGTGGCGAGCACCTCGCCGATGTCGCGGCCGGCGGCGCGCGTGAGCTCGACGGTGGTGGGGTCCCCGCCGGTCAGCAGGGTGACGACGTCGGAGGTGCTGGCGGCGTCGATCCCGGACTCGGTCAGCCGGCGGGCGATCGCCGAGCCGCTCGCGATCGCCTCGAGGTCGGCCTCGCCGCGGTCGCCGGGGACCTGCACGTGGCCCAGGTCGCCCGCGGCTCCGAGGGCTCCGCGCTGCAGGGCGCCGCCGCTGACGATCCCGGCTCCGATGCCGGTGGAGACCTTCACGTAGAGGAGGTCGTCCACGTCGGCGTAGTGGTCGGCGTGCTCGCCGAGCGCCAGCAGGTTCACGTCGTTGTCGACGAGGACGGGTACGGGGAGGCGGCGGCCGACGAACTCCGGGATGTCGAAGCGGTCCCAGCCGGGCATGATCGGCGGCTTCACCGGGCGGCCCGTCGCGTGCTCGACGGGTCCGGGGACGCCGACGCCGACTCCCGCGAGCGGGCCGGCCGCCGGAGTCCGGCCGAGCAGGGCCGCGGCGACGTCGAGGGCGTGGCCGAGGACGGCGAGGGGGCCGTCGGCGATGGCGATGCTCTCGCGGCGGCGGGCGAGGACCGTGCCGTCGAGGTCGGTCAGGGCGACGACGGCGTGCGCGGCGCCCAGGTCGACGGCGAGGAGGCTGCGCGCCCGGGGGTCGAAGGCCACGCGGGCGGCGGGACGGCCGCCGGAGGAGGGGGCGTCGTCCTGTCGGGCGACCAGGCCGGAGGCGGTGAGGACGTCGAGCTGGGCGGAGACGGCCGCGCGCGGCAGGCCCGTCTCGGCGACCACGTCGGCCCGAGTCCGGGGAGCCCCGTCGGCCAGCAGGAGCAGCAGCTCGCCGACCGCGCTGACGGTGATGCGGCGGCGCGGGGACATGGCCAGAGTCAACCACAGCGCCCGTGCTTCTGTGCGGCGGGCGCCCGACTTGGCGGGCGCGCAGGGCTAGTTTTGCTTGTCCGTGAGCAAAAGTCCGCGTAGGGTTCGAGGCACACCTTCCGATGCGATCAGGAGCCCCACCGGTGGCCACACCCCCAGACCTCTCTGTCCAGCTGTACTCGGTGCGCGAGCCGCTCGCGGCCGATCTGCCCGCCACCCTCGACCGCCTCGCGGCGATCGGCTTCACCACGGTCGAGCTCTTCGGGTTCGTCGACCTGGCCGACGCCTACCGCGCGGCGCTCCCGGCCAGCGGACTGCGCGCTCCCAGCGCCCACGCCCGCCTCCTCGGCCCGCAGGGCGACGCCACCGTCGACGAGATCCTCGACACCGCCGCCTCGCTCGGAGTCGAGACCGTGATCGACCCCTTCGTCGACCCGACCCGCTGGACCACCGCGGACGACGTCGCCCGCATCGCCGACGAGCTGAACGCGCTGGTCGACTCCGCCGCCGCCCGCGGCCTGGTGCTCGGCTACCACAACCACGCCTTCGAGTTCGAGAACCGCGTCGACGGCCGCAGCGCCTTCGAGCACCTCGCGAGCCTGCTCGACCCGCGCATGGTCCTCGAGCTCGACACCTACTGGGCGGCCGTCGGCGGCGACGACCCGGTCGAGGTGCTCGGACGCCTCGGCGACCAGGTGCGCTTCCTGCACGTGAAGGACGGCCCGATCTCGGCCGACACCCAGGAGCAGCTGCCCGCGGGCGAGGGCGCGATGGACGTCCCGGCGATCCTCGCCGCCGCTCCGCAGGCCCTGCCCGTGCTGGAGTTTGACGCCTACGCCGGCGACATCTTCGAGGGCCTGGAGTCGGCCCACCGCTACGTCTCGGGGCTCGGCGCATGAGCGGCACCGGCCGCGTGGGCGTCGGCGTCATCGGCGCCGGCAACATCAGCACCCAGTACCTGACCAACCTCACCGTCTTCCCCGACCTCGAGGTGCTCTTCGTCGCCGACATCGACCTCGAGCGGGCGAGGACCCAGGCCGAGGCCTTCGGCGTCCCCGCCTCCGGCACCGTCGAGGAGCTCCTCGCGCACGAGGGCGTCGAGATCGTCGTCAACCTCACGATCCCGGCCGCGCACGTCGAGGTCGCGCGCAGCGCGGTCGAGGCGGGCAAGCACGTGTGGACCGAGAAGCCCTTCTCGCTCGACCGCGACAGCGGGATCGAGCTGCTCGCGCTGGCCAAGGAGAAGGGGCTGCGCGTCGCGACCGCTCCCGACACCTTCCTGGGCGCGGGCCTCCAGACGGCGCAGCGCGTGATCGAGAGCGGAGCCATCGGCACGCCGCTCTCGGCCCTCACCCTCTTCCAGGGCCCCGGCCCCGAGTCGTGGCACCCGAACCCGGAGTTCTTCTTCGCCGAGGGCGGCGGACCGCTGCTGGACATGGGCCCTTACTACATCACCACGCTCGTGCAGAACCTCGGCCCCGTCGAGAGCGTCACCGCCATCTCGTCCCAGGCCCGCGCCACCCGCGTGGTGGGCTCCGGCCCGAAGGAGGGCACCGAGTTCCCGGTGACCATCCCGACGCACATCGGCGGGCTGCTCCGCTTCGAGTCCGGGGCCTCGGCCCAGGGCGTGTGGAGCTTCGAGTCGAGCCTGCCGCGCACCGGCTTCGTCGAGATCAACGGCTCCGAGGGCACCCTCGTCCTCCCCGACCCGAACCAGCACGACGGAGAGATCACCCTGCACCGCCGCGGGTCCGCCGAGCCTGAGGTCATCGCGGCGACCGGCTCGACCGCCTCCCGCGGCACCGGCGTGCTCGAGCTCGCCCGCGCGATCCGGGCCGACCGCCCCGAGGCCGCCTCCGGAGACCTCGCGTATCACGTCACCGACGTGATGCTCTCGCTCCTCGAGGCCGCCGAGACCGGCGAGAAGGTCCTCGTCACCAGCTCCGTGACGCCCCGCCCCGCACTGCCCGAGAGCTGGGACCCGACCGAAGCGACCCTCTCCTGATGCCCGCGCCCCTGCGCGTCGGCGTGCTCGGCGGCGGCTTCATGGCGGCCGTGCACAGCCGCGCGGCCCGCAGCGCCGGAGCGGTGCTCGCCGGAGTCGCCTCCTCCACCCCGGAGAAGGGCGAGCGGGCGGCGGCCGAGCTCGGCGTCGAGCGCGCCTACCCGGACGCCCGGGCCCTGATCGAGGACGAGAGCATCGACCTCGTGCACGTCTGCACCCCGAACGCCACGCACGCCGCACTCGCGCTCGCGGCGATCGAGGCGGGCAAGCACGTGGTCTGCGAGAAGCCGCTCGCCGCGACGCTTCGGGAGGCGGAGTCGCTCGCTGCGGCCGCGTCCTCCGCCGGCGTGGTGGCGACCGTCCCGTTCGCCTACCGCTTCCACCCGATGGTGCGCGAGGCCCGTGCCCGCGTCGCCTCCGGCGAGACCGGCCGTCTGGTCACGGTCCGCGGGAGCTACCTCCAGGACTGGCTGCTGGGCGCCTCCGACGACAACTGGCGCGTCGACCCGGCCGCCGGCGGCCGCTCGCGCGCCTTCGGCGACATCGGCTCGCATCTGGTCGACCTGCTGGAGTTCGTCACCGGCGACCGGATCGACTCGCTCGCCGCGATCACGAGCACCGTCCACGCCGAGCGCGGCGGCCGCCCCGTGAGCACCGAGGACGTGGCCGGCCTGATCGTCCGGCTCGAGGGCGGCGCCGTCGGCACGCTCCTCGTCTCGCAGGTCACCGCGGGCCACCGCAACGAGCTGGTGCTCGAGGTCTCCGGGCTGGAGGAGTCGCTGCGCTTCGAGCAGGAGCTCCCCGAGACGCTGTGGGTCGGCCGGCGCGACAGCGCCCTGCTGGTGCCGCGCGACGCCTCGATCCTCGCGCCCGATGCGGCCCGGCTCTCGATCGTGCCGAGCGGTCATCCGATGGGCTACCAGGACGCCTTCACGGCGTTCGCCCGCGACACCTACGCCGCCGTGGCGGGCGCCGACGTGGAGGGTCTGCCGACCTTCGCCGACGGCCTCCGCGCGGCGCGCATCACCGAGGCCGTGCTCGACGCGGCCGAGACAGGCGTCTGGGTGACCGTGCCCGCCGCCGACGACCGGACGGAGATCGCCGCATGAGCGACGAGAAGACCTACCCCGCCACCCACCCCGTGACGCTGTTCACCGGGCAGTGGGCCGATCTGCCCTTCGAGGAGGTCGCCCGACTCGCCGCCGAGTGGGGCTACGACGGCCTCGAGATCGCGGCCTCGGGCGACCACCTCGACCTCAAGCGCGCGGACGAGGACGACGCCTACGCCGCTTCGCGCCTGGAGATCCTCGACCGCTACGGCCTCGAGGTCTTCGCCATCTCGAACCACCTCACCGGCCAGGCCGTCTGCGACGACCCGATCGACTTCCGCCACAAGGCACTCGTGCGCGACTACACCTGGGGCGACGGCGACGCGGAGGGGGTGCGGCAGCGCGCCGCCGAGGACATGAAGCGCTCGGCGCGGGTCGCCCGCAAGCTCGGCGTGGACGTGGTCGTCGGCTTCACCGGCTCGAAGATCTGGCCCTACGTGGCGCAGTTCCCGCCGGTCCCGGCCTCCGTCATCGACGAGGGGTACGAGGACTTCGCGACCCGCTGGAACCCGATCCTCGACGAGTTCGACGCGAACGGCGTGGTTTACGCGCACGAGGTGCACCCGTCCGAGATCGCCTACGACTACTGGTCGAGCGTGCGCACCCTCGAGGCGATCGGGCACCGCCCGGCCTTCGGCTTCAACTGGGATCCGTCGCACATGATGTGGCAGGACATCGACCCGGTCGGCTTCATCGTCGACTTCAAGGACCGGATCTACCACGTCGACTGCAAGGACACCCGCCTGCGTCCGAAGAACGGCCGCGCCGGCGTGCTCGGCTCGCACCTGCCCTGGGGCGACCCGCGCCGCGGCTGGGACTTCGTCTCGACGGGGCACGGCGACGTCCCGTGGGAGGACGCGTTCCGGGCGCTGGAGTCGATCGGCTACTCCGGCCCGATCTCCATCGAGTGGGAGGACGCCGGGATGGACCGCCTCCACGGCGCGAAGGAGGCCGTCGGCTTCATCCGCTCGCTGCTCTGGAGGACCCCGACCGCGTCGTTCGACGCCGCGTTCTCGAACCAGTAGCCGCGCGGCTCCCCTCGGCGGGATCCCGCTCCGGTCCGCAGGCCACGTCGCCCGCGCCGGATCGGGGTCCTGCAGGCGGGGGTGGGGTCAGTCGGCGGCCTTGGCGGCGCGCTCGGACTTGATGCGGGCCTGCTCGCGGCGGACCTCCGCGTAGCGGTTCTGCTCGACGCGCAGCCACTCGGGGACCTCGTCGAGCAGGGCCTGGATCTCGGGAGTGGTCAGCGCCTCGGTGACGCCGCCGCGGGCGAGCCCCGAGATGGAGACGTTCAGCCGGGAGGCGATGACGGAGCGGGGGTGCGGCCCCTCCTCGCGCAGCTGCACGAGCCAGGCGGGCGGGTTCGCGGCGAGCTCGTCGTACTGCTCGCGCGTGATCGCCGACTCCTGGAACTCCTCCGGGGTCGCGGGCAGGTAGACCTGCAGCTTCTTCGCCGCGGTCGCAGCCTTCATCGTCTGTGTCGCCTTGGCCATGCGGCAACCCTACCGGCGCGGCGCGGACCACCTACCCTGAGGGGATGAGCGAGCAGCCCGAGACCGTCGACCAGCAGGCCGCTCCCGAGGCGGAGGGGCGTCCGGAGGGCGGGGCGGACGCGGCGGCTGTCGACGCGTCGGCCGGATCGGGCGCGGTCGGCGCCGGAGCCGGAACCGAGTCGGACGACACCGACGGCGACTCCGAGGACGGCGACTCCGACGACCTCGACTCCGAGGACAGCGACGCCGGGGACAGCGATGTCGACGCCGCCGACTCCGACGACGCCGACTCCGACGCCGAGGACGCCGTCCCCGCCGGCCCCGTGCTCGCCGTCGCCCTCGTGCCCGGCGTCACCCCCACCAAGTGGACCCGCGTCTGGGGCCAGCGCCGCTCCGATCTCCCGCTGCGCATCACCGTCGTCGCCGAGCGCGATCAGGAGCAGGCGCTGCTCGACGGCCGCGCGCAGCTGTCGTTCGTCCGCGGCGACGTCTCCTCCTCCGCCCTCAGCTCCATCCACCTCTACGACGAGCAGCCCGTCGCCGTCGTCGGCCGCGAGCACGCCCTGGCCGCCGCGGAGGAGCTCGACGTCGCCGAGCTGGCCGGCGAGCACCTCCTCCAGGATCCGGAGGACGTGCCGGAGTGGGCCGCGGTCGCCGAGGAGCTCGCGGACGGCTCGCGGCGCCCGCTGCCGCGCATGGCCGGCCTCGACGACGCGGTCGAGCAGGTCGCGGCCGGCGTGGGCGTGCTGATCGTGCCGCAGTCGGTGGCGCGCGTGCACAGCCGCAAGGACGTCACCGCGGTGCCGGTGACCGGCGTCGCTCCCTCCTCCGTCCGCCTCGCCTGGGTGACGGACGACAAGGGCGACGACGTCGAGGACTTCATCGGAGTCGTCCGCGGCCGCAGCGCGAACACCACGCGCGGAACCGCCGCGACGCCGAAGGTCGAGTCGCGGGCGAAGGCCGCCAAGGCGAAGGCGCGGGAGGCGCGCGAGAAGGCGGAGAGGGCCGGCGGCGGCAAGAAGAAGCCGGCCCGCGCCAAGGCGTCCGCGCCGGCGGTGCGGCGCACCCGCAAGCCCCGCGGCCGCTGACCGTGGCCGACGACGCCGGCTGGTCGCTCCGCCCCGCGACCGCGGAGGACGCGGCAGCGATCGCCGAGCTGCGCGCGGTCGTCATGCGCCCGTCGCTCGAGACGCTCGACCGCTACGACGAGCACCGCGTGCGGCACCGCTTCCTCGACGGCTACCGGCCCGAGCTCACCCGGGTGATCGAGCTCGACGGCGCCTTCGCCGGGAGCATCGCCGCGCGGGTCGAGCCGGACGCGGTCTGGATCGAGCACTTCTACCTGGCGCCGCACGCACAGGGACGCGGAGTCGGCGGCGCCGTCCTGCGCCGGGTGATGGCGGAGGAGGCGCGGCCGGGTCTGCCCTTCCGGCTCGACGTGCTGAAGCGCAGCGACGCCCGCCGCCTCTACGAGCGGCACGGCTTCCGGTTCGAGCGCGCTCTGGAGTGGGACGACATCCTCGTCGCGCCGCCTGTCTCCTGACCCCTGATCGGGGAGGACGACGGGGCGCGGGCCGCCGCTAGCATGAGCGCGATCCCCTCCGCCGGGTCGGCCGCAGGGCGACCTCCTCCTGGAAGCAGGCATTCCGCCGTGTCCCCGCTCGTTCTGAGGTCCGCCGCCTCCGCGGTCCTCGTCGCCGCCCTGGCGATCACCTCCAGCCCGCTCGCCTCCGCCGCATCGGCGGCCGCGCCGTCGGCCGCCCCCGTCGCCGCATTCGGCGCCGCCTCCGACGCGCCCCGCTCGATCGTGCTCCCCGAGGGGCAGCCTCTCTGGCAGCCCAGCGCCGAGTCCCCCCTGCCCGCCGTGCCGGACGAGGCGCCGAGCGCCGCCCGTGCGAGCGCTGCGGCGTCGATCAGCGGCCGTGTCGTGGTCGAGGAGGCCGACGGCTCGATCGCGACCACCACTCCCCGCGGCGCCCTCCTGAACGTCGAGGTCTGGTCGAGCGAGGCGGGGCTCCTCGGGAACCACTCCGTCGCCGGCGACCTCACCTTCAGCATCGACGGGCTCACCGCCGGGCAGACCTACTACCTGCTGATCAAGGACAACGCCGACCTGTACGCCGACCTCTGGTCCGGCGGCAGCGCCGTCGCCCGCAGCGCCGAGCCGCTCCAGGCCCCTGCGGCCGGCGTGCAGCTGCGCACCGCACGGCTGGGCTCGCTCGAGGGACGCCTGAGCGGCGTCGCGGGCGACCAGCGCGTCGACATCTGGTACCGCGACCCGGGAACCGACGGCTACTTCCGCACCGGCGAGCTCGACCTGATCACGGGCGGCGACAACCCGTACTCGTTCCAGCAGGTCGTCCCCGGCGACTACCTCGTCCGGGCGTCGAGCCGCGACGACGTGATCGACGACAGCTACTGGGACCACGTCCTCCGCTCGGGCGACGCGGGAGACGTGCGCGTCCCGGTGGGCGGATCGGCCGCCGGGATCGACCTCTCGCTGAGCAGCGACTACCAGCAGTACACCGGCCGCCTCGCCGGATCGGACCGCTACGCGACCTCGGTGGAGGCGACGGGCTACTTCTCCCCGGGCATCCCGGTGCTCTACGTGGCGAGCGGGGCGAACTGGCCGGACGCGCTGAGCGCGGGCCCGGCCGCCGCCGCACTCGGAGGCGCGCTCCTGCTCACCGATCCCGACCGCCTGCCGCGGGTCGTCTCCGACGAGATCCGCCGCCTCCGCCCGGAGCGGGTCGTGGTCGTCGGCAGCGAGCTGAGCGTGAGCCCCGGGGTCCTGTCCGCGATCCGCTCGATCGTCGGCGGCACCGAGCGCATCGGCGGGACGGACCGCTACGACACCTCCCGCCGGATCGTCGCGGACGCCTTCGGCACCGGCCCCTACTCGAACATGTTCGTCGCGACCGGCACGAACTTCCCTGACGCCCTGTCGGCCGCGCCGATCGCCGGCTGGCGTGCGCAGCCCGTGCTGCTGGTCGACGGTGCGACCTCGGGCGCCGACTCCGCGACCGCGACCGCGGTGCGCGCCCTGGCGCCGGAGCACGTGGAGTTCCTCGGCGGCGACCCCTCGATCCGGGACGCGTACGTGGCGGACTTCGCGCGTCGCGGCCTCGCCCCCTCGGTCTCGAGGATCGCCGGCCGCGACCGCTACGAGACCAGCGTCGAGCTGAACAGCGCCTACCCCCAGTCGCTGCTGCAGGACAGCGTCTTCCTCGCCGCGGGGTCCTCCTTCGCCGACGCCCTCTCGGGAGCGACGACGGCGGCGGCCCTGGGCTCGTCCGTGCTGCTGACCGAGCGCGACTGCGTGCACGACTCGACGCTGCGCTTCCTGGCCTCCAGCTCGAAGAACTACGCGTTCCTGCTCGGCGGGGAGCCGACGCTCACCGAGGACGTGGCGAACCTCCGCAACTGCGAGTACGACTTCTGACGACGCGTGCTCCCGGGGTCCGGGGCTAGGGTGCGAGCATGCCCACGAGCGATGAGACCTGGACCCTGGCCGAGCACGACGTACCGGTGTACCGCAGCGGTGAGGGCGGCCGCGCGCTGATCCTGATCCACGAGGTCTGGGGGGTCGACGGGCACATCCGCTCGGTCGCCGACCGCTACGCGGCCGAGGGCTACAGCGTCGTCGCCCCCGAGCTCCTGGCCGACAGCGGCCTGCTCGAGCAGCTCGACGAGGAGCAGCGCGCCGACTACGACCACCCGGTGCGGCGCCTGCCGCGCCAGGTCGAGCTGCGCACCTTCTTCGCCCCCGTCTTCACTCCGGAGCACGCGACGCGCACCGTCGCGATTCTCCGCGCCCTCGTCGAGCGGCTCCTGCGCCAGGAGGGCGCGACCAGCGTCTCCGTCACCGGGTTCTGCTACGGCGGCACCTTCTCGTGGGCGCTCGCGCTGGCCGAGCCGCGGCTGGCGGCGGCCGTGCCGTTCTACGGGCACGTCACCGCGTCCGCCGAGGAGCTCGGCGCGCTGCAGGTGCCGGTGCTGGCGTTCCTAGGCGATCAGGACGCTCCCCTCGTCGAGCAGGTGCCGCGCATCCGCGAGGCGACCGAGGGCAAGGACGTCGAGGTCGTCGTCTACCCGGGAGCGGGCCACGCCTTCTTCAACGACGCGAACGAGCAGACCTACCAGGCCGAGGCGGCGACCGACGCCTGGCCGCGGGCGCTCGCGTTCCTCGGAGCGCACGCGGGCTGAGCGGGCTGTGCGGGATCAGCGGGTGAGGATCCACGCCGACAGGTAGCTGCGCGAGTCGGCGCTGTCGATCGAGGAGTCCGGCAGGCGCTCCGCCCGCGCGAGAGCCGCGGCCGGGTCGCTCGTCGCCTGGAGCATCAGCACGTAGTCGGCGAGCGGCGCGCCTGGGGCTCCGGCCACGAGCTCGTCGACCCGCGAGGGGTCGGGGAGGAACGCGGTCGACGGCGGCATCGGGATCAGCTCGATCCCCAGCAGCGCCGAGGGTGTCGCGTCGAAGAAGGTGGCGTAGTCGCGCTTGCCGCCCCAGTTGATCGCGACGAACGGCGCTTCGAAGCCGACCGGCGTCTCCGGGCTCAGCCAGAGGTTTTCAGCCGCCTGCGTCTCGAGGGAGAGCAGCCAGCGCGCCTCCTCGAGCAGCGGCGCGTTCCCGGAGGCGGCGGCCCAGAGGGCGAGGCCGTTCCAGGCGTTGACCGCCTCGGACACCGACTCCTGGTCGTTGCCGTCCCGGGCCGGCGCGAGCCCCGAGGCCCAGGAGTGGCCGCGGTACGCGTCGAACACGCGCAGCCGCGGGAACTCGGCGGTGTCGACGGGAGAGGCGAGATCCAGGGCGAGCAGGTCCGCGACGGTCCGGTACCGCTCGAGGAGGGACGGGTCCTCGGCGGCCAGCATCCCGACGGCGGAGAGCAGGTAGCCGTAGTGGAAATGGTGGTCGTTGAACGCGTCGGACCCGAACGACGGCGCGGAGCCGACGACGCCTCCGAGCACGGGGTCGTAGACGACGCACTTCACGGCGCCCGGTGCGCAGCCGCGCGGGTCGAGCCACTGGTCGAGCTCGGCGGCGATCCGGTCGTGCAGGTCGGCCGCCACCTCCTCCAGGCCGAGGTCGACGGCGAGACGGTGCAGAGCAGCGGCGCGGTAGAGCTCCTTGCCGGCTCCGTAGGTGTCGGGCGCGGCGAAGCGGGTGGCCGCGGCGTCGAGCGGCACCTGCGTCCGGAGCGTCGTCGTCTCCTCGGCCGTGAGGGAGCCGAGATCGAGCGCCCCCGACTCGACGATAGTGGGGGCGGCGCGGGAGAACGACGTTCCCGCACGGAGCCCCACCCGGCCGTAGAGCGTGTCGTAGCCGATCGCCCCCTCGGCCCCGAGGCCGAAGAACGTCTCGGCGCCGCCCTCGGTCCGCAGCGCGTAGGTCGTGGTGGTGGTGCTCGCCGTGACGACGTGGGAGACGCTCGCGCCCTCGAGGGGCACTGCACGACGCCGAAGCTCGTCGATCCGCGCCCTGCTCGCTCCCGGAGGCACCGCGAAGAGGAGCAGCGTGCCGTCCAGCGTCATCCGGGGGAACGCATCGAGGGCGGCGGCGGGCGCCACCAGCCCGTACCGCTGTCCGCCCGCGGTGACCAGGAGCAGGCCGCCGGCCGCGCGCTCGGGAGCGGTGGCGCCTCCGATCAGCACCGTCTGGGCGCTCTCGGTCCGGTAGGAGGCGTAGGGCCAGCCCTCGGCTGCGACGAGCTCACCGGCACCCGCGAGGCTCCAGTGCGCGACGAGGTCGTCGAACGCGGAGAGCGCCACCGCGCTCGAGGGGACCGTCACGGTGAGATCGTCCCGGGCGAGGGCGTAGACGGTCCGCGGAGCCGCCTCCACGATCGGGAGGCCCACGGTGAAGCCGTCGGCGCGCGGCGTGACGGTGAGGATCCCTGTGTAGAGCGGGAGATCCTCCCCGAACACCGGTCCGGACACCCACGAGTTCGTCGGCGGCCGCACCCCTTCGGCGAGCCGCGCCGTCCCCGCGTAGGGGCCGGGGACCTGCGGCAGCTCCCGCGCATGCACGGACGCTGCCACGGCCCAGTCGGACGCGGAGCCGTCGGACGTGCATCCGGTGAGGCCTGCGATCGCGAGGGCGAGAGCGAGGGCCGCCTCCGCCCCGCGCCTCACCGCGCGAACCCGCCCGGCGTGAAGAGCCTGCCGAGCTGGGCGACCAGCCAGCCGCCGAAGCCGTCGCCGTCGTCGCGGAGCCGCACCTCCGCCGCGACGGGAGCTCCGACCACGGTGTAGTTCTGCGTCGTGATCTCGTCGGTGCGCGCGCGGATGACGGTCGTCGCCCGCCCCTCGTGGAACCGCTCCACCTCGACGTCGTAGATCTCGGCGTCGACGGTCGTCCCGTCCGGCATCGCCACGGCGACGGTGCCGCCGATCGGGACCCGCGAGTAGTCCCGGGCGCCGAGCACGAACTCGCTCTCGAGGTGGATCGAGTCCGAGATCGCGACGACCGCGATCATCTGGTCCTCCTCGACGAAGGAGCCGATCTCGGCGTCGACCGATGTGACCACGCCGTCCAGCGCCGCCGTGAAGACCATCAGGCCGCCCTCCTCGATCCGGTAGCCGACATCGGCGCTGGTGAACGTCTTCGTCTGCATGTCGGACTCGAGGACGGTGCTCTGCAGGCTGAAGAGCACGTCGCCCTTCTCCACCGCGTCGCCGCGGGAGATCGTGAGGTCCTGGATCGTGCCCGCGTAGGGCGTCCCCAGCGAGTACTCGTCGGTGACGAGCTGAGCGCTCGCCGCCCGCACGGTGAGCGAGGAGTTGTTCGCGTAGACCAGGCCGGCGGCGGCGACGCCGAGCGCGAGGGCGCACGAGGCGAGGAAGCCGAGCCAGCGCAGCGCGGTCATGCCGCACCCACGGCGAGTCCGTGGCGTCCCGCGGCGGCGGGGCCGCTCGGAGCGACCACCTCGGCCCGGGCGGCGCGCTTCAGGAGGACGTGCTCGCGCGCCGCGATCACCGCGAACGCTCCGAGCGTGAGGGTGTTCAGGACGTTCCAGGCGAGCGCCACCGAGTACTCCGCGGTCCACTCCGCCTTGAGGAAGCCGACGACGGAGGTCGCGGCCAGGAACACCAGGAAGACCATCTGCACCTTGATGAAGTTGAAGGGCGAGGCGGCCTGCCCGGTCGCGCCCGTCGAGGTCCAGGCCGGCTTCCGACCCGCGAGAGCGAGGAAGAACGCCTTCGTGTACATCGGGAAGGTGACGGTCGACAGCAGCAGCGTCTCCCACCGGAACGAGCCGATGATGAACAGCGCGAGCCCGATCTGCAGCACGTAGAACCCGCAGTAGAAGAGGATCCACTCGACGAGCGGCACCTCCAGGCTGACCGGCGTGATGTTCAGGTAGATCTGCAGCGGGGGCAGCACGATCAGGCCCAGCGGCACGATCCCGGTGAAGTAGAACGTGACGGTCATGAAGTACTGCACGCGCTGGTCGGTCGTGAGCCGGCGCTTCGGCGAGAACGGGTTGTGCTTGAGCAGGATCTCGAACCCGCCGACGGCCCAGCGGACCTGCTGGCGGACGAAGGCCTCGATCGTCTCGGGCGTGCGCCCGACCGCGAGGGTCATCGGCACGAAGATCGAGCGCCAGCCGCGCTCGTGCACGAAGATCGACGTCCAGATGTCCTCGGACTGCGAGCCCTCGTACATCCCGCCGATGTCGTCGAGGGCCTTGCGGCGGAAGACGGCGTTGGTGCCCACGCAGAAGGCGGAGTTGTACTTGTTCTTGCCCGGCTGGGTGAGGGCGTAGAAGACGATCTGCATGTAGGCGGAGCCGCGCGAGATGAAGTTGTGCGCGTTCCCGTAGACCTGCGGGGCCTGCACGAAGGCGACGTCGTCGTGGGCGAAGAAGGGGAGAGTCTCCTCCAGGAACTCCGGCACGGTCACGAAGTCGGCGTCGATCATCACGGCGAAGTCCGAGTCTGTCAGACGGAGCGCGTGGTTCACGTTGCCGGCCTTGGCACCCGCGCGGTCCTCGCGCACCACGTAGCGGACGCCCAGGCGCTCGGCGATCGCGGCGACCTGCGGGTCGTCCCCGTCGTCGAGGAGCCACGTCACGTGGGTGCCGCGCATGTCGCGGGCCGCACGGGCCGTCTCCTCGATGATCGCGGGGTCCTCCCTGTAGGTCGTGATGAAGACGTCGACGGTGATGCGGCGGCGGCCGAGGTAGAGGTCCTCGCCGATCGGGATGCCGTCGACCGGGCTCCCGTAGAGCGTCGCTCGAGCGGAGTGGAAGGCGGAGTCGCGCGGGTCGTAGGTGCTCGACAGGGCGGTCCACATCGTGAGCGCGGCCTGGCCGATCAGGTACAGCTCGCAGATGATGACGATGGCGAACGGGAGGGGGTCGCCGATGTTGCGCGGGTTGAGCAGGAAGGCGCCGTAGAGCAGAGCGCCGGCGCCGGAGAGGAGCACGATCATGATGAGCGAGGGCGACTGCTGCTTGGCGCGGCTGGTGACGGCACGGGGGCTGGCGACGCGTTGCTGGCGCGTCAGGAGCGGGCGGATCTCGGGTGGAGCGGGAGGACCAGGGCGGGCGGGGGTGCTGGGGTTCACGGGTGAGCTCTTCGGGTAGGTGGAAGCGGGGGCCCGGAGCGTCGTCGGTCGGGGGTGCCGGACGGCGCGCCGGAGGAGCGCCTGTGCGCGCGTTCGGCTCAGGTCGCTGATGCGCCGCGGTCCGTCGGGTACGGCGCGGGCGTCGGGGCCGCGGTCCCGTCGGGTACGGGGTCGCGGTGCGGAGGCCGCCCGTCATCGGGGATGTCGGCGGCGGTCCCCATGTTCGACCTGGGAGAGTGCCGGGACAAGAGCCGGAAGAGGACGTGTCCGCTAGCGGACACCCCGTTCCGACACCGCGGCTCCGCGGCGCTGAGCTCGCCGACGGCCGGCGTCAGCGCGGTCGGACCGGCAGCCAGCCCCGCCGAGACGCGAGCACGCCCGCCTGGAAGCGGCTCTCGGCGCCGAGCAGGTCGAAGAGACCGGCGATGTGCCGACGGCAGGTGCGCACGCTGAGGTCCAGCCGTGCCGCGAGCGCCTCGTCGGTGAGCCCGGCGGCGAGGCCCTGCAGGATCGAGCGCTGCACCGCGGAGAGGAAGGGCTCCTCCTCGGCACCTGCCGCGTGCAGGGGCGCTGCGAACTCCCACGCCGCGTCGAAGACGCGCGCCAGGGTCGCCGCGAGCTCGGAGGAGCGGACGACCAGGGCGGCGCGGTCGTCCTCGTCCCGGGAGCGGGCGACGATCGCGAGGGAGCGGTCGAAGACCACCAGCCGGAAGGGCAGCACCGGGAGGGTCCGGAACCGCGCGCCCAGCGGCTCGAGCTCCGCGACCGAGCGCCGGAGGGCCGCGTTGTCGCGGCGGCGGTCGTGGTACAGCGTCCGTCTCGCGATACCGCGCCCGAGCAGCTCGCGGTCGACGGCGTCGCTCGCCTCGTGCCGCTCCACGCTGCTGGTGCCGGGAGCGGCGATCAGCACCTCCTCCGAGGCTCCGCGCTGCAGGTCGAGGAGCAGCCGGAGGACGGTCGCCGGGTCCTCGATCACCTCCACCTGCTCCGCGGCGGCGAGGGCGCTGCGGGCGCTCCGGTAGGCGGGGACGAGGGCCATCAGCTCGCTGCGGCGGCGGGTGATCCCGGTCTGCAGCTCGAGGAGGCGCCGCTCGTCGTCGGCGATCAGCTCGGCCAGGGCGATGTCCGGCGCGGCCGTGGCGAGCGACTCCGCGCCCGCGTGCAGCGGAGCGAGCAGCCGGAGCCCGATCAGCTCGTCGCGCGCCTCGCGGAGGCCGTCGACGGTGACGCCGAGCTCGTCCGACGCGCTCTCGAGCGACCAGTCTCCGCGCACGGACGCGTGCAGGTACAGCGCGATCGCGTTCTCGCTCAGCACCGGCGGCCCCCCCCGTTCTCCCGACCCTCCCGAGTGTAGGAGGCGCGCACTCAGCGCCGCCGCGCGAGAACCGCGACGACGGCGAGCTCACCGGCGAGGACCAGCGCCACCGCTCCGAACACGGCCGGGCCGACCAGCGCGGCGAGCGGAGTGAGACCGGCGTTCGCGAGGAGGGGGGCGAGGAGACCGATCACGACGCCGGTACGGCGGGCGGGGGGCTGCCGGCGGGCGACGGCGACGACGCTCAGCGAGGTCGCGGCGGCGGCGGCGAGCACGAGCAGGAGGACCGCCGCGGGGTGCGGCTCCCCGAGCAGGAGGAGCGCGGCCAGCGCGGCCCAGGCGAGGGCGCCTCCGGCGGCGACGGGGCCGAGGTGCGGGGTGGCGGCGGGTGCAGTGGCGGTCATGGTGCGTCCTCTCGTCGTGGTCCTCCGAGCCTCGCGGAGGCCCGTCGGCGGAACCAGATCAGCATCCGGGCACGGCAGCATCCGGACATGCGGCGGACCCCCGGCTCCGCGCGGGGCGGAGGGTCGGGGGCCCACGGGACGTCCGGGCAGGCTCCGGCCGTGGCAGCATCCGGTCAGCCGGCCTCGCGCAGCCTCCCGACGGCGGGGTGGAGGCTGCGCTGCGCACGGCGCGACGGCGGAGTCGTGGGTGTCGTCGGCTCCTCCTCCGGGGGCGCCCGCTCTTCCCGGGGCGGTGCCCGCGGTCGTAGGCTCGCGCTCATCCGCAACGGGAGGGGCCGACGATGACCGCCACGAGAGAGACGTCCGCCCCGCCCGAGCTCAAGCGGGTGCTCGGCCCCAAGCTGCTGCTGCTGTTCGTGGTCGGCGACATCCTCGGGACCGGGATCTACGCCCTCACCGGGCAGGTCGCGGCCGAGGTGGGCGGGGCCGCGTGGCTCCCCTTCGTGATCGCGTTCGTCGTCGCCACGCTCACCGCCTGCTCCTACCTGGAGCTGGTGACGAAGTATCCGCAGGCCGCGGGCGCCGCGCTCTACGCGCACAAGGCGTTCGGGATCCACTTCGTCACGTTCCTCGTCTGCTTCACCGTGATGGCGAGCGGGATCACCTCGGCCTCCGCCGCCTCGGGCGCCTTCGCGAGCAACTTCGCGATCGGCTTCGGGCTCGGGGACGGCGCGGGGACGCGGCTGAGCATCGCGCTGGTGTTCATGGTCTGCATCGCCCTGGTGAACCTGCGGGGCGTCGCCGAGAGCGTCGGGCTGAACGTGGTGCTCACCCTGATCGAGCTCTCGGGCCTGCTGCTCGTGATCTTCGTGTGCTTCTTCGCCGTGTTCGGCGGGCAGGCCGACTTCTCGCGGGTGGTCGCGTTCGAGGCGCCGGAGGACAAGTCGCTGCTGCTCGCGGTGAGCACCGCGACCTCCTTGGCGTTCTTCGCGATGGTCGGATTCGAGGACTCCGTGAACATGGCGGAGGAGACGAAGGAGCCCAGCCGCATCTTCCCGCGCGTGATGCTCACGGGTCTCGGCATCACCGCCGTGGTCTACGTGCTCGTGTCCACGCTCGCCGTCGCGATCGTCCCCGTGGGGGAGCTGGCCGGCAACGACACTCCGCTCGTCACGGTCGTCGAGGCCGCGGCGCCCGACTTCCCGATCTCGACGCTGCTGCCCTTCATCTCGCTCTTCGCCGTGGCCAACAGCGCGCTGATCAACATGATGATGGCCAGCCGCCTGCTCTATGGGATGAGCCGCCAGGGCGTGCTGCCGCCGTTCCTGCAGAACGTGCTGCGCGGACGGCGCACGCCGTGGGCCGCGATCCTCTTCACGACGGTGATCGCCCTGCTCCTCACCGCCTACGTGTCGCGCGACCCCTCCGACCCCATCGCGGTGCTCCTGGGCGGGACCACGTCGCTCCTCCTGCTGGCGGTCTTCGCCGTCGTCAACGTCTCCGTGCTGGTGCTGCGGCGGCAGCCGGTCGAGCACCGTCACTTCCGGACCCCCACCGTGCTGCCGGTGCTGGGCACGATCGCCTGCGTCTACCTGGTGCTGCCGATCACCTCGGGACGCGACACCGCCCAGTACGGCATCGCGGGGGTGCTGCTCGTGATCGGCGTCCTGCTCTGGGCGGCGACCTTCATCGACCGGCGGGTCCGCGGCTACGCGCGCACCGCGGCGATCGCTCCGGAGGAGCTCGACGCCGATCCCGCGGAGGACGCATCGGGAGCGCACAGCGACGGCATCGGCCGGTCATAGCCGATCCATAGGGAACTCCCGATACTGGAGTCATGAGCACCCCGGCCCCCTCGAAGCACCTCGCCCCCGCGCAGCGCACCCGCCTGAAGCGGGCCGACGGGACGCCGATCCGCGTCCTCGTCGTCGACGACGAGAGCACCCTCACCGACCTGCTCCAGATGGCTCTGCGCTACGAGGGCTGGGAGGTGCGCACCGCCGCCGAGGGCCGCGCCGCGATCACGATCACCCGCGAGTTCCGGCCCGACGTGATCGTGCTCGACGTGATGCTCCCCGACATCGACGGCCTCCAGGTCCTGCAGCGGGTCCGCGCGGACGGCAGCGAGACCCCGGTCCTCTTCCTCACCGCGAAGGACGCGCTCGACGACCGGATCGCCGGGCTCACCGCCGGCGGCGACGACTACGTCACCAAGCCCTTCTCCCTCGAGGAGCTGGTCGCCCGGATGCGCGGCCTCATCCGCCGCAGCACCCTGCTCGCCAACGACGCGGACGACCCCGAGGTCGTCGTGGGTGACCTGGTGCTGAACGAGGACAGCCACGAGGTCCGCCGGGGCGGCGACGAGATCGAGCTGACCGCCACCGAGTTCGAGCTGCTGCGCTTCCTGATGCGCAATCCGCGCCGCGTGCTCAGCAAGGCCCAGATCCTCGACCGGGTCTGGTCGTACGACTTCGGCGGCAAGTCGAGCGTGGTCGAGATCTACATCTCGTACCTGCGCAAGAAGATCGACGCCGGCCGCTCGCCGATGATCCACACCGTGCGCGGCGCCGGCTACCTCCTGAAGCCCGCCGACCAGTGAGCCGCACCGGCCGCCCGTCGCTCGGCGACTTCGCGACCCGCTCCGCCCTCCGCAGCTCCCGCCGCGGCCGGCGCGCGCCGTGGACTCTGCGGCGGCGGATGGTCGTCGCCGTGGTCGCGCTCGTCGCGGTGACGGCGGGCGTCGTGGGAGCGGTCAGCGTGCTCTCCGCCCGCTCGATCCTCTACGGCAGCACGGACGCGTCGCTCAGCCAGTCGGTCACGCGCCTCCAGGACTTCGACGGGCCGAGCCGCTTCGGCGGGTCGAGCGCGATCGAGCAGGCCACGACCTGCCCGAGCGGATCCTTCGGCGGCGGCCCGAGCCAGAACCTCAGCACCATCACCGCCGTCCAGGGCTCGGACGGCTCCTTCATCGGCGCCTACGTCGACGCCGACGGGGTCTGCCGGCAGTTCTCGGACCCGGCCGACTCGGTGCTCGCGGCGGCCGTCGCCGCGGGGGGCGAGGAGGCGACCATCGAGCTGCCCGGGAGCCTCGGGACCTACCGCGTGCGCGCGGCGGCGGTCGAGGGCTCCGTCGTCGTCGTCGGCGTCCCCCTGGGCGAGGTCGCCGAGACGCTCGCCTCCCTCACCTGGGTGGTCGTCGTGGTGGTGCTGCTGGCGATGCTGCTGGTCGCCCTCGTCGCCACCGCGATCATCCGCGTGGCACTGCGGCCCCTGGAGCGGGTGGAGGCGACGGCGACCCGCGTGGCCGAGCTGCCGCTGGACCGCGGCGCCGTCGAGCTGGTCGAGCGGGTCCCGGAGGAGGACGCCGACACCCGCACCGAGGTCGGCCGCGTCGGCGCCGCCTTCAACCGCATGCTCGACCACGTCACCGGTGCGCTGGAGTCGCGGCAGGCGAGCGAGGACAAGGTGCGGCAGTTCGTCGCCGACGCCTCGCACGAGCTGCGGACCCCCCTCGCGGCGATCCGCGGCTACGCGGAGCTGCCCCGGCGCGGCGGGACCGAGCTGCCGGAGTCGGCGGCCTACTCCCTCGACCGGATCGAGTCTGCCGCCACCCGGATGACCTCGCTGGTCGAGGACCTCCTCCTGCTCGCCCGCCTCGACGAGGGCCGCGACCTCGAGAAGGAGCCCGTCGACCTGACGCTGCTCGTGATCGAGGCGCTCTCGGACGCGCACGCCGCGGGCCCCGACCACGAGTGGGACCTCGAGCTCCCCGAGGAGCCGATCGAGATCCGCGGCGACGGCTTCCGGCTGCACCAGGTGGTCGCCAATCTGCTGCGGAACGCGACCGTGCACACGCCCCCCGGCACCCGGGTCGTGGCGGCCCTCGCCGAGGAGGTGTCGGAGGGGCGGCCGATCGCGGTCGTGACGGTCACCGATTCCGGCCCGGGCATCGCGCCGGAGCTGGTGCCGGTGCTGTTCGAGCGCTTCGCCCGCGGCGACTCCTCCCGAGCGCGCACGACCGGATCGACGGGGCTGGGCCTGGCGATCGTGGCGGCGGTCGTCGACGCCCACGGCGGGCGCGTCCTCGTCGCGTCCGAGCCGGGGCGCACGAGCTTCCGCGTCGAGCTGCCGGCGGGCTGAGGGCAGGGGCGGGGGTCTCCCGCCGCCCGCCCTACACCGAGACGCCCAGCCGGCGGCGCGCGTCGTCGAGGGTCCGCACCACGGCGACCACCTCGTCGAGCGGGTGCAGCGGCGACTCGGTGCGCCCCTCCGTCACGTACTGCGCGACGTGCAGCGCCTCCCAGGCGAGGCCCTCGCCGCCCTGGAGCGGCGTCTCGTCGATCCACGACCCGCTCTCGGAGCCGCGGGTGAGCGTCACGCCGCCCGGCGTCCAGAACGACGGGTGCACGTCGATCCGCCCCGCCCGCCCAGCGACGCTCGCCGCGTGCCGGGTGTCGGCCAGCACGGTCGAGGTGGCCACCGACTGCACCCCGTGCGCGTGGCTGCCGACGATCGTCGCGGTTGCGTCGACGCCGGTCGAGGTCATGCTGCCGGCGACGACGGTGCTCTGCGGGGTGCCCGCCACCATCGAGACGAAGGAGGAGGCGTAGACGCCGACGTCCAGCAGGCCGCCGCCCGCGAGCGCCGGGTCGAAGATGCGGCTGGAGGGGTCGAAGTCGAAGGCGGCGCCGAAGTCGGCCGAGACGACGGCGGGCGCGCCGACCGCCCCGTCCGCGAGCAGCTGCCGCACGACGTCCATGTGCGGCAGGTAGCGCATCCACATCGCCTCCATCGCGAAGACTCCGGCGTCGCGCGCGGCGTGCACCATCATCTCGGCCTCGCCCGGGGTCGGCGCGAACGGCTTCTCGACCAGGATGTGCTTGCCCGCGGCGATGGCGAGCAGCGCCTGGCGGGCGTGCTCCGAGTGCGGGGACGCGATGTAGACCACGTCGACCTCCGGATCCTCGACCACGGCCTCGTAGCCGGCCGAGGCCCGCTCGATCCCGAACCGGCTCGCGAACCGCTCCGCGCGCTCCAGCGAGCGGGAGCCCACCGAGACCACGCGCTGCCGGGTGTGCTTCTGCAGCGCCTCGACGAACGAGCCGGCGATCGAGCCGGGCGCGATCACCCCCCAGCGCAGGACGGGGGAGTCGAGGAGGGAGGGGAGTCGGGGCTCGGGGAGCGTCAGTGCCATGCGTCCACGCTAGGGCCCTGCGCCCGGCGGGGGCGAGGGGGTGCGCGGCGGTCCCCTAGGGTGTGACGGCACGCGCAGTCGCGGGCGGAGGAGGACGTCATGCCCGAGTGGTACACCCTGGGCGTCGTCGCCCTCGTGATCGTCGTGGTGGTCGTCGCGATCGTGCGCTTCCGGTTCAACCCGGTGCTGGCGCTGGCCGTGGGAGCCGCCGCGATCGGCCTGCTCACCGGGCTCGGCCCCGTCGACACCGTCTCCACGATGACCACCGGCTTCGGCGAGGTGATGATGGAGGCTGGCCTCCTGATCGGCTGGGGCGTGCTCATCGGCGCGATGCTCAACGAGATGGGCGCCGTCGTCCGGCTCGTCGAGGGCCTGCTGCGCGTCTTCGGCCGCCGCGGGATCCCCTACGCGCTGGGCCTCTCCTTCGCCACGTACCTGCAGACGATCTTCGTCGACGCGCTGATCGTGATCGCGGCCCCGCTCGCCCGCCGGATCGCGCCGCGGCTGGGGCGCGCGGGCACCGGCATCGTCGCCGTGACCTTCGCCGTCGGGCTCGAGACGGGCATCGTGATGATGGTGCCCGGCTTCGCCGCGGTCGCGCTCGCGGGGCTGCTCGGAGTGCCGCTGGGCGTGATGATGCTCGGCGGATTCGCGGTGGTGGCGCCGACGGTCGTGGTCACGATCCTGCTGATGTCGCTCGCGTTCCGCCTCGGCTTCTGGGACCCGGCGCGCGACGAGCAGCTGGTCGTGCGCGACGACACGACCGGGCTCGCGACGGTGGGGGCGTCGCCCGCCGCGGACGGCGGACGGCTGCCGTCGTTCGGAGCGCGGGGGAGCGGCGGGGCGTCCTCGAGCGGAGTCGGAGCGGCATCGGGCGGCTCGTCCGGCTCGTCCGTCGAGGACGCGGCGGGTCCCGCCGAGGCGCAGGACGCCCACCCCGCCCGCGAGCGCCCGCTCCTGCTCCTCTTCGCGCCCATGCTCCTCGCCCTCCTGCTCATCGCCGCGCAGGCGGTGCTCACCGTCTCCGGGATCGAGCTGCCGGTGCTGCAGTTCCTCGGGAACCCCGTCATCGCGCTCCTCCTCGCCGTGATCGGCACCGGAGTGGTCGGCCGGTCCAGCGTGGGAACCGCGCGGATGGAGAAGGCGGTCGCCAAGGGCTTCCAGGACGGCGGGCAGATCTTCCTGCTCACCGGCGTAGGCGGGGCGCTCGCCGCGGTGATCGCGCAGGGCGACCTCGGCGAGATCCTGAAGGGCTACTTCTCGACCTCGGCGACCGCGCCGCTGCTGCTCGTCTGGGTGATGGCGGCCGTGCTGCACATCGCGGTCGGCTCGGTCACCCTCTCGGCGATCACGGCGGCCGGAGTCGTCGCGCCGGTCGCCGCGACACTCGGCCTCGACCCGCTGCTGATCGCACTCGCTGCGGGCTCCGGCGCGCTGTTCTGCATCCACGTCACCTCGAACACCTTCTGGCTGCTGCAGAGCTTCCTCGGACAGTCGGTCCGCGGCGCCCTCAAGTCCGTGACCGTCGGCGTCTCCCTCGCTTCCGTCCTCGCGCTCGGCGCCACGCTCGTCCTCTCCCTCTTCCTCTGACCGGGCCCTCCTTCCTCCTCTCGCCGGATGCCACTCGGGCACTCGAGTCGCCGGGCGAGGCGTACCGAAGAGGCATCTCGCGGAGCTGACCCGGCCGACACGTGACGGAAACATGGAGCCTCTATCTTCCTGAGAGGGTTCACATCCGATTCGGAGATCCAGACGCCGACGGGGGCCCGATCCGTTCCGTCACGCCTCGACAAGGGAAGAACTCCGCTTGAGATCTCGAACCGCCCTCGCCTCCGGATGCGCCGCGCTCGCGCTCGCCGCCGGCGGCCTCCTGGTCGCCCCGCCGGCGACCGCCACGACCGCAGCACCCGCCGACTACACCCGCGTGGACATCGTGCGTCCGCCGTCCGCTCCGATCGCGGTGCCGACCAGCTACCCGCAGCAGACCCCGCTGACCGAGGTGCCCGTCGACCCGACCGACGCCTCGCTCCTGCGCGGAGTCACCCCCTACGACGCCATCGCGCCTCAGCTGAACGCGCTCGCCGCCCGCTCCGACCGGGTCTCGACCCAGGTGGTCGGGAAGTCCGGCCTCGGCCGCGACATCTACCTGGTCACCGTCACCGCCCCCGAGACCGAGGCCGAGACGGCTCAGCAGGCCGAGTGGCGCGACCGGCTCAAGTACGAGCCCGCCGCCGCGGCCGCCGACGCCGAGCTGCTGGACGGCTACAAGGTGCCGGTCTGGTTCAACGGCAACATCCACGGCAACGAGTGGGAGGGCAGCGACGCGATCCTCGAGTACATCGAGGGCGTCGCCACCGCCGAGGACGCGGAGACCGAGGCGCTGCTCGAGGGCAACCGCCTCTACTTCACCGTCACCAACAACCCCGACGGCCGCGCCCTCGGCCAGCGCGCCGTCGCCGCGGGCTACGACCCGAACCGCGACATGATCACCGGAGCCACCAGCGAGGCGGCCGTGATCCGCGACCTCTCGAGCGTCCTCCAGCCCACGTACTTCATCGACATCCACGGCTACACCGGGATCCTCCAGGTCGAGCCCTGCGGCCCGCCGCACGGCGAGAACTACGAGTACGACCTCTTCCTCCCGCACGCGTACGCGACCGCGCTGGAGATCGAGCGCCGCGTCGTCGAGGCCGACGTGCCCGGCAACACCTACCTCGCCGAGGACGGCAGCGCCACGACGGACAACACCGGGAAGATCCTCATCCCCTACCGCGACATCCGCGCGGGCTGGGACGACTGGCCCCCCATCTTCGCCCCGCAGTACGTCGCCTTCCAGGGCGCGATCACCAACACGGTGGAGCTTCCGCTCGGCCGCACGGCCAACAGCACTCCGGAGGAGATCGCCCAGGGCCAGGCCAACGCGGACATCGACGTCGAGGTCGCCGGGATCGTCATGGACGCCTCCGTCGACTACATCGAGGCCAACCGCGACGCGCTCCTGAGCAACCAGGTCAGCATCTTCGAGCGCGGCGTCACCGGCGCCCCCGCCGTCGAGATCCCCGCCGACGTCTCCGCGGCCGACCTGCCCGCGGGCGTGCCGACCGAGTGGACCGAGATCTGGGACGAGACCGACGTCTACACGACCGAGTACCCGCGCGCCTACGTCATCCCCGTCGACGGCACGCAGCGCTCCGTCTCGGACGCCGAGACCCTCGTCGCGCAGCTGCTCGCCCACGGCGTCGAGGTGTCGCGGACCACGGCCGCCACGAGCGTCGGAGGAGTCTCCTACCCCGCGGGCACCTACCTGGTCGACATGCACCAGTCGGTCCGCGGCCTCGCCAACGTCCTCCTCGCCGACGGCAGCGACATCTCGAGCCGTGTGCCCGAGATGTACGACGTCTCGGCCTGGAGCCTCTCGCTCCTCTGGGGCGCCGACGTGCAGGCGATCGGCTCCACCACCGGTGCCCTCCCAGCCGTCGGCCTGGAGCCGGTGACCGCCGTCGCTCCGGTCGGCTCCGTCCCGGCAGGCGCCGACTACCTCGCCTTCGAGCCGCGCGGCGTCCTGGAGTACCAGGCCGTCAACGCGCTGCTGGCCGACGGCGTCGCTCTCGAGCAGTTCGAGGACGGCACCATCGCCCTGCGTGCCGACGCCGCCGGGCTCGCGGCCGCCGAGGGAGCCGCCGCCGTCTTCGGCGTCGACTTCACGGCGACCACCGCCGACCGCGTGCGCGCCGAGGACGGGAAGGCGCTCGACGCCCTCCGCGTCGCCTACTCCGGCACGAACGAGGACCGCGACGCGCTGGCCAAGCTCGGCTTCGCCGATGCGGTCGCCGTCGACGCGGCCGCGCTCACCGCGGGCACCGCGACCCTCGAGGGTGCCGACGTGCTCTACGTGGGACGCGCCCTCTCCTTCACCCCGGAGCAGGCCGCGGGCCGCACCGTGGTCGAGGAGTTCCTCGCGGCGGGCGGCGACGTCGTCGGCCGCGGTGGCGCTGGAGCGGCCTTCGTGTCCGACTTCGGCCTGGCCGAGCTGACCGCGCAGACCGGCACCAGCGGCTCCAACGGCATCGTCTCGGTCGAGACGCCCGCCGGCGGAGTCCTGGGCGACTACCCGCAGGACACCGCGTTCGTCTCGCCGGCACTGTGGTTCGCCGGTTTCGACGAGTCGGTCGCGGTCGAGCAGAGCTACTCGGAGGACGGCACGTTCGTCGCCGGGCACTGGGTCGACTCCGAGGGTCAGTCCCGCAGCGACGCGGCCGGGCAGGCCTCGGCCGTCTCGTTCTCGACGGAGTCGGGCACCGAGGGCTTCCTCTTCGGCACCTCGCCGGTGTTCCGCAACCACCCGGTCGGAGCGTTCAGCGACGTCGCCCGGGCGCTGCTCGCCGTGGCGCCGGAGGGCGCCGCCGTCGAGCTGCCGGGGACCCCGGAGCCCACGCCGACGCCGGAGCCGACCGGCTCGCCGGAGCCGACCGCGACTCCCGAGCCCACGGCGACTCCTGAGCCGACCGGCTCACCGGAGCCGACCGCGACCCCCGAGCCGACGGCGACTCCTGAGCCGACCGTGACGCCCGAGCCGACCGTGAGCCCCGAGCCCACGCCGACCCCGGAGCCCACCGTCGCGCCGACGGCCGGACCGACCGCCACGGCCGCGCCGATCACCGCACCGACCGGCCCCGGCGGCCTCCCCTCCACCGGAGTGGAGACCGGCTCCTGGCTGCTGCTCTCGGGAGGTGCTGTCGCCCTCGGCCTCGGCTCGCTCCTGATCGCCCGCAGCCGTCGCCGCGAGGACCAGGAGGCCTAGCCTCCGCCTCCGGGGAGGGATCGGGCGCCCGCACCACCGGGATCGTCCTCGCCGCCCTCGGACTCGTCGCCGTCGTCCTCGCGATCGTGCTGCTCGTCCGGCCCGCCGGCGGGGGAGCGCCCGGCGCAGCCACGGCGTCCGCGGGCCCGTCCTCGGCGCCGTCCGGGACCGCTCCGGCGACGTCCGCCGCTCCCGGCTCCGCGGAGGCGGCCGACGGCGCCGCCGCCCCCGCACCGACGGTCTCCGCCGCTCCGTCCGGCACCGAGCCGGGCACCGGATCCGATGCTCCGCCCGCGATCGTCTCCTTCGCCTCCACCCCCGCCTCCGTCGACTGCGAGGGCGACCGCACCGCATCCGTCCCGCTCGCCCTGTCGTGGGAGACGAGCGGAGGCGCCACCGCCCGCCTGGCCGTCGGCATCACCGACGCGAGCGCGGGCGAGCCCGTCGACCTCGCGGCGTCCGGCTCCGCCGCCGTCACCGCCGACTGCCGCGACTCCGAGACCCTGATCACCCTCGCCGTCCTCGCTCCCGACGGCACCACCGCTCAGCGCACCCTCGTCGTCCCCGCCTCCTGAACCGCTCCGCCCGCGCGGAGGCGGTCCCGGAGGCGTCGAGCGGCCCCGGCACGGCAGAATGGGACACGATGACCTCCACACCCCCTCCGCTCGGCCTGCTCCTCGACGTCGACGGGCCCATCGCGAGCCCCGTCACGCGCACGATCTCGATCCCCGAGATCGCCGACGACCTCGTCACCCTGGCCAACGCCGGCATCCCGATCGTGTTCAACACGGGCCGCTCCGACGCGTTCCTGCGCGAGCGGGTCCTGCCCGCGCTCCTCGAGCGCGGCGTCTCGGCCGAGGCCCGCATCGTCTGCGTCTGCGAGAAGGGCGCCGTCTGGTTCACCGTCGACTACCGCGGCACCTCGGAGCCGATCGTCGACGAGTCGCTCGCGATCCCCGAGCCGGTGGCCCGCGACCTCGAGCGGATGATCCGCTCCGACTACGACGACCTGGTCTTCTTCGACGAGACCAAGCGCGCCATGGTCTCGGCCGAGCAGCTGGTCGACCTGCCGAGCGAGGACTACCTCGAGCGCCAGCTCGTCTTCGACGCCGACGCCCTGCAGATCATGACCGCCGCGGGCCTCGGAGTCGAGCGCCGCGGCATCCGGTACCCGAACGAGGAGGGGACGGTCGACTTCCGCATCGACCCGACCGTCATCTCGACCGACATCGAGTCGAACCGGCTCGGCAAGGACCTCGGCGCCCAGCGCGCCGTGGAGCTGCTCGGAGCGACCGGCGCGATCCCGCAGCGCTGGCGCACGGTCGGCGACTCCCGGAGCGACTACGCGATGGCCGACTGGCTGTTCGAGCACGCCTACGACGTCGCCCACGTCGACGTGCGGCCCGCAGAGGGCGTGCCCGAGAAGCCCTACCCGGTCCTCGTCGTCGACGGAGCCGTGAACGACGCGGCCGGCGCCGCCGTGCTCCGCCGCTGGACGGAGCTCGTCGCCGACGAGACGACGCCCGAGGTCGGCGGCGCGATCTCGCTCCATGCCCGGAGCTGATCCGCAACCCTCGTCCCTCGTCGCTCAGGCCCGTTAGCGTTCGAGCATGAGAATCGCAGTCACCGGTGGATCCGGCAAGCTCGGCCGCCACGTCGTCACCCGCCTCCGCGCCTCCGGGCACGAGGTCTTCAATCTGGACCGTGCGGGGGACCGCGGCGCGGGCTTCGTCCGCATCGACATCGCCGACTACGGCCAGGTCGTGGACGCGCTGCAGTCGGTGAACGACCAGTACGAGGGCATCGACGCGCTCGTGCACCTCGCCGCGATCCCCGCGCCGGGCCTCGTGCCCGACGTCGCCACGTTCCACAACAACATGATCGCGACGTTCAACGCGTTCCACGGAGCGATCCGTGCCGGCATCCGCAACGTCGTCTACGCCTCCAGCGAGACCGTGCTGGGCCTGCCCTTCGACGTCCCGCCGCCCTACATCCCGGTCGACGAGCAGTACCCGGCGCGCCCGGAGTCGGTCTACTCGCTCACCAAGCACCTCGAGGAGCAGATGGCGATCGAGCTGTGCCGCTGGCACCCGGACCTGAAGATCACGGGCCTGCGCTTCTCGAACGTCATGGACGAGGCCGACTACGCCGAGTTCCCGTCGTTCGACTCCGACGCGCTGCTGCGCAAGTGGAACCTCTGGGGCTACATCGACGGACGCGACGGAGCGCAGGCGGTCGAGAAGGCGCTGCTCGCCGAGACGACCGGGTTCGACCGCTTCATCATCGCCGCGGCCGACACCGTGATGACGCGCCCCAACGCCGAGCTGGTGGCCGAGGTGTTCCCCGGCGTCGAGCTGCGCGGCGACCTCGGGACAACCGGCACCCTGCTCTCGATCGACCACGCCCGCGAGGTCCTCGGCTACGCCCCCGAGCACTCCTGGCGCGACTCGCAGCAGGGCTGACCCGCGGGCCCGGCGCATCGGGATCCGCGCTGTTCGTCGGTGGGGTGGATCCCGATACGCGGGCTGCGCCCGCTCCTCGATCAGCAGGGGTGCGGTCGGCCCGTGACCGTGCCGGTCGAGGAGCGGCAGCGCGGCGTCTCGAGACCCGCCCTGTTCGTGCGCGGCTCGGCTCGCCGCCCCACGCACGAGCGCGCCCGGTCCGCAGGATGACTGCAGGCCGGGCGCGCTCCGTGGAGCCGAGGATCAGCTCGGGATGTAGTTGAAGGTGTCGGGGTCGGGGCCGGTGCGGTGGCCGCGGTCGAGCGCCGTGATGTCGGTCATCGCCTCGTCGTCGAGCTCGAAGTCGAAGAGGGCGAAGTTCTCCTCCACGCGCTTGCGGGTGACCGACTTCGGGAAGACGATGTCGCCGCGCTGGATGTGCCAGCGGAGCACGACCTGCGCCGGGCTGCGGTCGACGTTGCGCGCGATGCGGGTGATGGTGTCGTCGTCGAGGACGAGGCCCTGCGCGATCGGCGACCAGGCCTCGGTCGCGATGCCGTGCTCGGTGCCGTAGGCGCGGAGCTCCTGCTGCACGAGGTAGGGGTGCACCTCGATCTGGTTCACGGCCGGGACGATGGTCGCCTCGGCGCGGAGCCGGTTGAGGTGGTTGGTCTGGAAGTTGGAGACGCCGATCGCCTTCGCCTTGCCGCTGCGGTAGATCTCCTCCATCGCCTTCCAGGTCTCCAGGTAGTCGCCCACGTTCGGGAGCGGCCAGTGGATGAGGAAGAGGTCGACGTAGTCGAACTTCAGCTCGCCGAGGGTGACGTCGATCGCGGCGAGAGCGTCCTCGCGGGCGTGGAAGCCGTTGTTGAGCTTGCTGGTCACGAAGACCTCGGAGCGGTCGAGGCCGGAGGCGCGGACGGCCTCGCCGACGCCCGCCTCGTTGCCGTACATCTCGGCGGTGTCGATGTGGCGGTAGCCGACCTCGAGGGCCGCCAGGGTCGCGTCCTTGGTCTCGGCCGGGTCGATCTGGAACACGCCGAAGCCCAGCTGCGGGATCTCCACGCCGTTGTTCAGGGTGATCGTGGGGACCGTTGCGGTGTCGTCGCTCATGAGCGAGTACGTCCTTTCGTCGGGGCGAGGGCGCAGTGGAGCCGCGCCGTCGTGCCTCCAGTCCATCGCCTGCGGCTCTCAGCATCAACCCCTTGCGCGCTCGGCGGACATCCAGCTTCCCCCCGGAGGAGGAGTCGGATCCCCTGAGCAGAGGTGCGCCCGCTCCGGGAACGCCGAAGGCCCCCGGCACGGATGCCGGGGGCCTTCGGGGAGCGCGACTTACGCGCGGGACTTGCGGCCGACGATCGCGCCGTAGATGAGGAGGACGACGATCGCACCGACGACGGAGACGATGATGCTCACGATGTTGATGCCGTTGACGGCGTCCTGGATGCCGAACAGCGTGCTGAGGAAGCCGCCGAGCAGCGCGCCCACGATGCCGAGGACGATCGTGATGATCCATCCGCCGCCCTGCTTGCCGGGGAGGATGAGCTTGGCGAGCGCCCCGGCGATGAGGCCGAGGATGATCCAGCTGATGATGCCCATGATGTTTCTCCTTCAGTTCGTGCTCGATCGGCCGTTCCGATGCGAGCGGAGACACCGGCGGGCCGGTGTCCTGTGAGTCGTGGAAGCGGAGGTCAGCGGAGGCGGCGCTGCACCTTGTCGCGGGCCTTGCTCGCGATGGCGGTGAGCTGCTTGGCCTCGCGCTTGGAGGTCTTCTTGAGCTTCTTGCGGGTCTTCTTCGTGGCCGGGTCGTTCCACACGCCGAGTGCGAGGTGGCGCAGCTCTTCGTAGCGGCCACGGCCGGCGCGGGAGCCGAACACGTAGGCGGTGAAGGCGACCAGTGCCAGCAGGACGAGGCGGGGATTCATGCGGTGACCCTTCCATCGGAGAGCACCGGGTCGTGCTCGACACCCATTTGACTCTCCTGCGCAATTCGTGACAAACCACGGCCCGACCATTGACAGGGACCCCTCGCATCGTGTTCCGCGTGCGCGTGTACCCGATTCAGCCGCAGGCCGGAGACGTCTCGGACGGGAAGCGAGCGTGGAGGTAGTGGCCGTAGCCGCCCTCGACCCGGTTGTCGCGGCGGCCGGAGGTGACCACCTCGCCGCGGTCCGTCGCTCCGACCCGGGCGCCGCTCGCGCGCAGCCGCTCGACGAGCAGGACGTCCTCGTGCAGCGGCTCCCGCCCGAATCCGCCCGCGGCGAGGTACGCGCTCGCGCGGACGCCGAGATTCGCGCCGTGGATGCTGCCGATCGACTCCTCCCGCGCGCGGACGTCTCGCCAGCGCGAGTAGGCGCCGGGGGAGAGGTCGGCCGGGTCGGGCCGGACCGTGCCGAGCAGCGCGTCGTGCCGTCGCGCGTGCTCGACGTGGGCGGCCAGCCAGTCGCGGGGGACCACGGTGTCGGCGTCGGTGTTGGCGATCCACACCTGCTCGAGCGGAGCAGCGACGGAGTAGAGGGCGTGCGCGATCCCGGCGGAGCGGGCGGCGCCGACTCCGCAGCGGGCGAGCTCCAGCACCTCGGCGCCGACGGCACGGGCCCGCTCGACGGTCGCGTCGGAGCAGCCGTCCGCGGCGACCACGAGGCGCATCCCGATTCCGGGCGCCCGGTGGGCGAGGTGGGTCGCACTGGCCTGGACGGAGGCGATCAGGCCGCCGATCCGCTCCTCCTCGTCGCGCGCGGGCACGACGACCAGCACCTGCGCGAGCCGGCTCACACCAGCCCCGTCCGGCGGGCGACCGAGCGGGAGTCGCGGGCGTGGACCTCGAGCAGGACGTCCTCCTCCTCGTGGCGGGCGAGGCGGTGCAGGCCCAGCTCGGCCACGGCGGACTGCACGGCGTCGCCGCCCAGAGCGAGCCCCTCGATCGGATTCCGCCAGTGCACGGTGACGAGCTCCCCAGCGGGGGCGAGGGCGTCGCGGATGGTGCGCAGCACGCCGGGGAGGGCGTCGCCGAGGTAGTAGCCGACCTCCGAGAGCACTACCAGGTCGAACGGACCCTCCGGCACGCCGCGGGTGATGTCGTGGTGCTCGACCCGCACGTGCTCGAGCGGAGCGAGGCGGCGGGCGGCGCGCTCGACGGCGGCGCTCGACACGTCGATCGCCAGCAGGCTGTCGGCCCGGTCGGCCAGCGCCTCCGCCAGCACGCCGATCGAGGCGCCGATCTCCAGCACCGAGCCGTAGCGCTGCTCCGGCAGGCTCGCGAGGGTCAGGGCGCGCTTGCGCTGCTCGTACCAGCGGCTCGTGTACCCCCACGGGTCCTCGTGGCGGGCGTACAGCTCGTCGAAGTAGCTCATGCGATCCTCACCAGCCGGTCGTCCCCGGTGAAGGTGCGCAGGAAGAGCGGATGGAGCACCGGACCGGTCCCGTCGGGCCCGGGGCGGGTCTGGCTGGGATAGCGGGAGCGGGCACGGCGGGTGCGCTCGAGCAGCTCGTCGTCGAGCGGCAGGCGCACGAGGTCGCCCCACGGCACCTCGGGGTCCTCCGGGACCGCCCAGTGCCACAGCCAGATCGGCGCGGCGAGCAGCGGCTGCCCGAGCTCGCGCGCGACCTCCGCGCAGATCTCGCCGACCACGCGGTGGTCCCGGTGCCCGTCCCCGGTCCAGGTGGAGAGGAGCAGGACGGTCCCGGGGGCGCCGGCCGCTCGCTCGCGCACCTCGCGTGCGATGCGCTCGTGGTGCTCCGGGGTCGCCGAGTCCGGCACGTCGAGGAAGGCGAGCCCGATGCCGGGGCCGAGCTCCGCCAGTGCGTCCGAGGCCTCCCGCCGGCGCTCGGCGGCGAGGTCCGCGTCCCGCTCCCCGTGGGCCGCGGCTCCGTCGGTCACGACGACGACGTCGACCGCGATCCCGCGCCGACGCGCGAGCGCGATGGTGCCGCCGCAGCCGAGGGTCTCGTCGTCGGCGTGCGCGACGACCACCAGGACGCGCCGGATCCCGTCGGGCAGGGTCAGCTCCGGGAGCCGGTCGCGGCGGCCGTCCGCGGTCCAGCGCTCGAGAGGAGTGCCCTCGAGGCGCCCGTCGAAGGGCCGGCTCACCAGGAGGCCGCCTCGCCCGAGGCGAGCACGGCGCGGCCGAGAGCGGCGTCGTCGCGCTCGGCGTGGTGCTGGCGGACGTAGAGCGCGAGATCGGCGACCCGCTTGGCGTGCTCGGCGTCGAGGGCGAGCGGAGCCGGGCCGAGCGCGCGGCCGGCGCGGAGCAGGATCTCCTCCACCGCTCCGGCGACGCTCGCCCGCACGCGCTTGGCGAGCAGTGAGCCGCGGGGGCCGTCGGCCTCGCCCGCGTCGACCGCCGCGGCGGCCTCGTCCAGCGCCCGGCGCGACGCGGAGAGCGCCGTGTCGATCGCTCCGAGGTGGGCCAGGAGGTGCGGGTCCTCGCGTCGGGCTGCCGCTGCCGCGACGGCAGCCGCGACTCCGAGGGCTCCGCCGTGCCAGCAGGCGGCGACGCCGATGCCGCCCCAGGCGAAGCCGGGCCGCGAGAGGTACCAGCCGGCGTCCCCCACGGGGACGGCGCGGGTGCCGGAGAAGCGGACCGGTCCGCTGGGCACCTCCGTCAGGCCCCGCGCGTGCCAGGCGTCCTGCTCCGGCGTCGCCGACCCGTCGCGCAGCGCCACGGCGAAGAGGCGGCGCTCGCCGGAGGCGTCGCCGACGTGGGCGGTGACGAGGGCGGCGTCGAGGCGGTCGGCCAGCGAGCACCAGGGCTTCACGCCGTCGAGCAGCCAGTCGCCGTCGCTCTCGCGCGCGACCAGAGGATCCCCGCCGCCCTCGGCCGCGAAGACCCCCCAGGCGGCGTCGGCGGCGACTCCGAGTCCGGACGGGTCGAGCTCCGCCTCGCCGAGGATCGCGAGAGCGTCGAGGTGCGGCTCCACCGCGCGCGCGACGCCGAGGTCGTGCCGAGCCAGGCGCTCGAGGAGACCGTGCAGCTCGGCGGTGCGACCGGTGCCGGGCCGGGGCGCGTCGGCGCTCAGACCGCGCGCGAAGCCGAGCGCGCCGTCGACGTCGTGGGGGAGGAGAGAGGAGGAGTGCTGGTCCATCGCCTCCGAAACTACGCAGTCGAGCGGGCGGCGTCCGGCGATTGTCCCCGAACGGACGGGGTGCTAAGCGTCAGATGTCAAGGTCGTTGATCCTGTGCAGGAGAGAGGCGAAGAGCTCGACGTCGGCGAGCGCCCAGCTGCGCAGCTCCTCGTGCATCAGCGCCTGGTTCGAGCTGCGGATCTCGCGCAGCCGCGCGGCGGTCGCCGGAGTCACCGAGAGGATCGTGGCGCGGCCGTCCTGCGGGTCGGGGGTGCGCTCGAGGAAGCCGAGGCGGTCGAGCGCCGTGATCTGGCGGCTGAGCGCCGACTTGTCCATCTCGAGGAGCTCGGCCAGCACGCCCGAGTGCACGGGTCCGCGGCGCTCGAGCGCCGAGATCGTCTTGTAGCCCAGCGGCGTCAGCTCCGGGTGGAGCCGCTCGGCGTAGGAGCGCATCGCCGCCCGCACGCGGTTGAAGAGGGTGCTGAGCTCGCCCTCCACCGAGGCGATCGCGGAGTCGACGTCGCGGGCGGAGTCGGGGGTCGGGCCGGTCATGCCTCCAGCATCCCGCGAGCGGGCCCTCCTCCTCTGACTTGCGCCCGCGCGCCGCGATGACGTACGCTTCCCGAAGCCAAAGACCGCCGGTTTCCGGTGTGCGCACGAGCAGGGCCCCGGCCCCGCGGATCGCCACCGGACGAAGGATTCGCGAAGCGAATTGCCCGCGCAGGTGCACGAGTTCAGTTCCGCCTCACCGCGATCCCGAAGCTCCGCGCCCCTGTGCCGGAGCTTTTTTCTTTGCCTGCCTTCGGGCTACCGGCACGAGAATTCACAGGAGTAGCCATGGCGAACAAGGAAGCCTCGGTTGCCGAACTCACGGAGAAGTTCCAGAGCTCGACGGCCGTTCTGCTGACCGAGTACCGCGGTCTCACTGTTGCTCAGCTCAAGACGCTGCGCAAGGACATCAGTGAGCACGCAACCTACGCCGTGGTGAAGAACACGCTGACCAAGATCGCGGCGAACAACGCCGGTATCTCGTCCTTCGACGACGAGCTCGCTGGCCCCTCGGCCATCGCGTTCGTGCACGGCGACCCTGTCGCCGTCGCGAAGTCGCTGCGTGCCTTCGCCAAGGCAAACCCTCTCCTCGTGGTCAAGGGCGGTTACTTCGACGGTAACCCGCTGACCGCAGAAGAGGTGGGCAAGCTCGCCGACCTCGAGTCCCGCGAAGTTCTGCTCGGCAAGCTCGCCGGCGCCTTCAAGGCCTCGCTGTTCGGCGCCGCATATCTGTTCAACGCTCCGCTCTCGAAGGCCGTTCGCACGGTCGAGGCGCTGCGCGAGAAGCAGGAGTCCGCGAGCTGACGTCTTCCCCTTCCGGGAAGCAGTGCGCGCGCGGTTCGTAGACAAAGAAAAACAAGGAGAAAAATCATGGCAAAGCTCACGCAGGACGAGCTCATCGAGGCCTTCAAGGAGCTCACGCTCATCGAGCTCTCGGAGTTCGTCAAGAAGTTCGAAGAGGTCTTCGAGGTCACCGCTGCGGCGCCCGTCGCCGCCGCCGGTGTGGCCGGCCCGGCCGCCCCCGCCGAAGAGGTCGAGGAGCAGACCGAGTTCGACGTCGTGCTCGAGGCCGCCGGCGAGAAGAAGATCCAGGTCATCAAGGAGGTGCGCGCCCTCACCAGCCTCGGCCTCGGTGAGGCGAAGGCGCTCGTCGACGGTGCCCCCAAGGCGGTCCTCGAGGCCGTCAACAAGGAGACCGCCGAGAAGGCCAAGGCTCAGCTCGAGGGCGCCGGCGCGACCGTCACCGTCAAGTAATCCCCTTCACCCGTCGCGGGTGCCGGCTCCGGTCGGTCGCTCGTCAGGGTGACGCAGGCACGCCTGCAGACGCAGGGCGTCGTCTTCTCGGAGGCGGCGCCCTTCGTCGTTCCCGGCCGTTGGCGGCGCGCGCCCCTAGGATCGGAGCGTGACTGCTCACGATCTGCTCGCCGGGCTCCCCGCCCGCGACGTCCCGCCCAGCGAGGTCTCGCTCAGCGAGCTCCTGAGCGACTTCGTCTCGGTGACGCACCGGATCACCCGGCTCGCCGCCCAGGCGACCGGCAACCAGGAGTCGCAGGCCGTCTGGCGCACGCTCTCGGTGCTCCTCTCGATGGGCCCGATGCGCCTGGGGGAGCTCGCCTCCCAGAGCCGCGTCTCGCAGCCCACGATGACCAAGATCGTGAAGAACCTCGTCGAGACCGGCTGGCTCGACCGCATCGCCGATCCCCTCGACGCGCGCGCCTGGCAGATCCGCCTGGCTCCCGCCGGCGCGGACGCGCTGAACGCCTGGCGGACCGACCTCGGCGACGCGCTGACGCCGATCTTCGCCGATCTCACCCTCGAGGACCGCCGCGTCCTCGAGCGCGCCGTCGAGATCATGCACGAGCGCCTCGTCGTCGGCCCGCGGGACTGACCCCTCCCGCGCGGTTCCGCCGCGCGGCACACTGGTCGCGTGCAGATGCGACTCGAGCTCGTCCCCCTCCCCGTCGGCGACGTCGACCGCGCGGTCGCCTTCTACACGGAGGTGATGGGCTTCCACCTCGACCACGACGTGCGGCCCTCCGCCGCGATGCGCGTGGTCCAGCTCACCCCGCCCGGCTCGGCCTGCTCGATCGTGGTCGGCAGCGGGATGGGCCCCGGTCCGGAGGAGGGCGTCGTCCGCTCCCTCCACCTCGTCGTCGACGACATCGCCGCCGCTCGCGCGGAGCTCGTCGGCCGCTCGCTCGAGATCAGCGAGGTCCAGGACCTGGGCGGCGTGCAGTACGCGTACTTCGCCGATCCGGACGGCAACACCTGGGCGCTCCAGGAGATCGGGAGCAGGACGCCCCCGGAGTGAGTCAGTCCTCGGGCCAGCGGACCCGGGCGTCGACGTCGGGGTGCTTGCGCAGCCAGGCCGCGACGAAGGGGCAGCGCGGGACGACCGTGCCGCCCGCCTCCGTGATCGCGGTGACCGCGGCCCGCGCGAGGATGCTCCCGAGGCCGTGGCCCTCCCACGCGTCGTCGACGACGGTGTGGGTGAGCGTCACCTCGTCGCCCTGACGGGTGTACGCGGCGAAGCCGGCCGGGGTGCCGCCGACCTCGATCACGAAGCGGGACCGCTCGGGGACGTCGCGGACGGTGGGGGTGTCGGAGTCGCTCATGCTCCGATTCTCGCCCCCCGCGGCGCCGAGGTGCTGGTGCGGATCACCAGCGAGGCGGGGATCAGCGTGTGGCGGGCCGGGGGAGGGGGCTCGCCTCGACCGAGGGCGGCCAGCGCGTCCAGCACCAGCGCGACCGCGAGCTCGCCCTGCTGGCGCGGGTCCTGGCGGATCGAGCTGAGACCGAAGAGCTCGGCGAGGGGGTGGTCGTCGATCCCGATGACGGAGACGTCCTCGGGCACCGAGAGGCCGAGCTCGCGCGCCGCGAGGATGATCCCGATCGCGATCTCGTCGGAGGCGGCGAAGATCGCCGTCGGCCGGGTCCGCGGGTCGCCGAGGACCTGCCGTCCGGCGCTGTGCCCGCCGGGGATGTCGAAGGTGGTGGGCACGATGTCCTGCGCGCCCGGCTCGAGGCCGGCGGCCTCGAGCGCCTGGCGGAAGCCGTCGCGGCGCTGCGTGTGGACGTGGAAGTCCATCTCCTCCTCCGCGAGCCCGCCGATGTGGACGACCCGCTCGTGGCCGAGGGAGAGCAGGTGCTCCGTGGCGAGGCGGGAGGCGGCGACGTCGTCGATGCTGAAGGTGGGGATGCCGGGGAGCTCGCCGCCGATGCCGACGATGGGCTTGCCCAGGGCGAGGAGCGCCTCCGTCTCGTGCGGCGAGATCTCGAGGGTGACGGCGACGATCGCGTCGACGCGCTTGCGGACGAGATAGTACTCGAACACGCTCCGGCGGGCGTCGAGGTGCTTGTCGATGTTGTAGAGGAGCAGGTCGTAGCCGGCGGCGAGCAGGGCGCGCTCGATGCCCTCGATGATCCCGGCGAAGAACCACTGGTTGATGATCGGGATGATCACGGCGATGTTGTTGCTGCGGCCGGTGACGAGGCTGGAGGCGTTGGCGGAGACGACGTAGCCCAGGCTCGTCGCGGCGCGCTCGACGCGCTGCTTCGTACCCGCGGAGACGTAGCCCCGGCCGCTGAGCGCGCGCGAGACCGTCGCCTTCGACACTCCTGCGAGCTCGGCCACCTCTTCGATGCCTGGCACGGCGTTCCTCCCGACCGTCCGGCCTCGATGCTGGAAACGGTTCCAGGAAGTTATACCCCGCCCGGCGGCCGGGCGTCGCGCCGAGATCGATCTCCGCCCGGCCCGGCGGCCGCGATCGCTGTTCTGACGCCGAATCGTTATCTCAGAGAGCGCTCTATCACCGGCGTTGTGCTTTCATCGTTCTTGTGGAAAGGTTTCCCTCCGTGGGAGCCCACCCACACGAATCCGGTGATCCGCTCGGAGTTCCTCCTGGCATCGCCATCACCAGCATCCGAGTCGTCGCGGCACACGCTTCGAGCCGCCACAGCCTCCCGATCCCGATCGGCGAGGAGCGGCCTGCTCGGCTGGTTCCACCACTCAATGAGGAGGAAGAATGCGGTCATCCCTGCACCGCCGTATCACCGTCCCGGTCGCCGTTCTGGCAGCGGCCGGCATCGCACTCGCGGGCTGCTCCAGCAGCAGTGACCCCAACGACCCGAACGCCGGCGGCGGCAGCTCGGCCGGCACGGTCGGCACCGCCGACGGCGTCGTCAACGTCTACGGCACCATCAACGGCGACGAGGCCACCCTTCTCGAGCAGTCCTGGGCGGACTGGGAGAAGGAGAGCGGCATCGAGATCAAGTACACGGGCGACAAGGAGTTCGAGAAGCAGATCGGCATCAAGGTCCAGGGTGGCGACACCCCCGACCTCGCGATCTTCCCGCAGCCGGGTCTGCTCGCCGACACCGTCGCCTCCGGCAAGGTGCAGGAGCTCCCCGAGGGCGCCCTCGCCAACGTCAAGCAGAACTGGTCCGAGGACTGGCAGAAGTACGGCCAGGTCGACGGCACCCAGTACGGCGCGCCGCTGATGGCGTCGGTCAAGGGCTACATCTGGTATTCCCCGGCCAAGTTCACGGAGTGGGGCGTCTCCGTTCCCACGACGTGGGACGAGATGGAGGCGCTCGGCAAGACGATCGCCGAGAAGACCGGCGGACCGTCCTGGTGCGCGGGCTTCAACTCCGGTGAGGCCTCCGGCTGGCCCGGAACCGACTGGATCGAGGACGCCGTCCTCCGCGAGGCCGGCCCCGACGTCTACGACTCCTGGGTCGCAGGCGACACCCCCTTCACCGACCCGGCCATCAAGTCCGCGTTCGACTCCGTCGGATCGATCCTCCTCGACCCGACCCTCGTCAACGCCGGCTACGGCGACGTGAAGTCGATCAACTCCACCGCCTTCGGCGACGTCGCCCAGAACATGGCGAACGGCACCTGCGCGCTGACCCACCAGGCCTCGTTCTTCGAGGGCTTCCTGACCTCGGCCGGCGCCAACGTGGCCGAGGACGGCGACGTGTGGGCCTTCCTCACCCCGCCGGTCAAGGCCGACGACGCCCAGGCCGTCACGGGTGGTGGCGAGATGGTCGCCGCGTTCTCGAACGACGAGGACACCGCGAAGGTCCAGGAGTACCTGGCCAGCGCCGACTGGGCCAACAGCCGCGTCTCCCTCGGCGGCGTCATCTCCGCGAACACCGGTCTCGACCCGGCCAACGCGGGCAGCGACGTCCTGAAGGACTCCATCTCGATCCTCCAGAACCCGGACACCACGTTCCGCTTCGACGCGTCCGACCTCATGCCGAAGGCAGTGGGCTCGGACAGCTTCTTCAAGGGCATGGTCGACTGGATCGACGGCACGAGCACCGACCAGGCGCTCGAGGAGATCCAGGCCGGCTACACCTCCTAGCAGCGGAGCAGAGCCGCCGCTCCCGAGTGGCGGCTCAGCTGTGACGGCCCGGCCCCCGGATCCACGGATCCCGGGGCCGGGCCCCTCCTGAGTCCAGAGTCGCACTCGAAAGGGCGTCCATGTCCCCCATCACCATCTCGGGGTTCTTCCAATGGCTGGCGGGAATCCCGCCGCTCGCGCAGATCCCGCTCATCCTCCTGGCCTTCGCGGCCGTGGTGGCGCTCATCCTCTTCTTCGTCGAGATCGCGCCCCGCCGCGGCACCGGCTACACGGTCCTCCGGCTCGCGGTCACGGTCGTCCTGCCGGTCGTCCTCCTGCTGGTCTTCGGCCTCTACAACTCCGTCCTCTGGGTCGCGGTGGTGGCCGCCGTCATCGGCGGCGCGCTGTTCCTGCTCGACTTCCGGTCCCGCAAAGGCGCGGGCTACGGACTCCAGCTCATCGCGTTCATGGCACCGGCCGCCTTCTTCATCCTCATCGGCCTGATCTACCCGACGATCACGACGGCCATCAACGCGTTCATGAAGAACGACGGCTCCGGATTCGCCGGCATCGACAACTTCGTCTGGGTCTTCACCAGCCCCGACGGCATCACCGCCTTCCTGAACACGGTGGTCTGGGTGCTCCTGGCCCCCATCACGGCGACCGCGATCGGTCTCGCCTACGCGGTCTTCATCGACAAGAGCCGCGGCGAGAAGTTCTTCAAGCTGCTGGTCTTCATGCCGATGGCGATCTCGTTCGTCGGCGCGTCGATCATCTTCAAGTTCTTCTACGACGTGCGCCAGGGCGAGCAGATCGGCCTCCTCAACGGCATCCTCACCGCCTTCGGCGCCCCGCCGGTCGACTGGCTGGGACTCGAGCCGTGGAACACGCTGTTCCTCGTCGTCGTCCTCATCTGGACCCAGGCCGGATTCGCCATGACGGTGCTCTCCGCCGCCATCAAGGGCGTCCCCTCCGAGCAGCTCGAAGCGGCCTCGCTCGACGGCACCAGCGCGTGGCAGTCCTTCTGGAACGTCACCGTCCCCGGCATCCGCTCCTCGATCGTGGTCGTCCTCACGACGATCTCGATCGCGTCGCTGAAGGTCTTCGACATCGTCTCGGCGATGACCGGCGGCCGCTCCGACACCACGGTCCTCGCGTTCGAGATGGTCCGCCAGTTCCAGCTCGGCGCCCGCAGCGGCTACAGCGCGGCCCTCGCGGTCATCCTGTTCCTGCTCGTGCTCCCGATCGTCGTCTACAACGCCCGCCAGCTCGCCAAGCAGAGGGAGATCCGATGAGCGTCACGCCCACTCCGATCCAGGTTCCGGTCGACCGCAGCACCGAGCGCGCGCTCGCCCGCGGCGAGTCCAGGATCGAGGCGGCCAGCGGCAAGGTGAAGAAGGCGACGACGTCGCGCGGCGCCACCCTCGCCGCGCTGATCATCGCCGTCATCTGGACCGTCCCCACCCTCGGTCTGTTCATCTCGTCGTTCCGCCCCGCGAACGACATCAAGACGACCGGCTGGTGGACGATCTTCGCCAACCCCGGCTTCACCCTCGACAACTACGCGAACGCGCTCAACTCCGGCGACAGCCTGACCCTGGGCAAGGCGTTCGTGAACTCGCTGGTCATCACGCTGCCGGCGGCGCTGATCCCGATCACGATCGCCAGCCTCGCCGCCTACGCGTTCGCCTGGATCGACTTCAAGGGCCGCAACACGCTCTTCGTCCTCGTGTTCTCACTCCAGATCGTCCCCATCCAGATGGCGCTCGTGCCGCTGCTGCAGCTGTTCTCGGACGGCCTGCGCATCGGAGGGCTCTACATCCTCCCCGGCCTCGGGGTGAACGGGTTGGACGGCTCCTACGCGAAGGTGTGGATCGCGCACACGATCTTCGCGCTCCCGCTCGCGATCTTCATGCTCCACAACTTCATCTCCGAGATCCCCGGCGAGGTCATCGAAGCGGCACGAGTGGACGGCGCCGGACACGGCCAGATCTTCTTCCGCATCGTGCTCCCGCTCTCGGTCCCCGCCATCGCCTCCTTCGGCATCTTCCAGTTCCTCTGGGTCTGGAACGACCTGCTGGTCGCGACGGTCTTCACCTCCGGACAAGGGCTGCCGATCACGAAGGCGCTGCAGGACCTCACCGGCTCCTACGGCCAATCGTGGGAGCTGCTCACGGCCGGCGCGTTCATCTCGATCATCGTGCCGCTCATCGTGTTCTTCTCCCTCCAGAGGTTCTTCGTCCGCGGCCTCCTCGCCGGCGCCACCAAGGGCTGACGACCCGCGGGGGTGCCGTGGGCGGCGTTGTCGTCGTCGGCGGTAGCTCCGCTACAGCTCTCCTCCTCCGCCTTGCCCACGACACCCCCGCGGGCCGTCAGCACTGCTCGTCGGGGGGAATAGGGTGCACGAACGAAGGCCCGGGTCCTGCTGCGCAGGACCCGGGCCTTCGTCGTGCGGTGGCGCCGGGGGCGGCCACCAGGGGAGCACGGCGCCGGGGGCGGCCGACTGAGGCACGGCGCCGTGCTCCCCTCGTG
>NZ_PSUE01000019.1:0-54193 GCF_002931645.1 Rathayibacter sp. AY2B5
GGCGTCGTCCTCGAACTCCAACAGCACCGCCGCCTGGTCCAGGGTCAGCTCGTGCTCGTGCAGAACGGACGTGACGGTCGCGGACTCCGCGACCGCAAGGCCCTTCTTCACCGCATCGGTCTTGGTGCCGGTGCGCTTGGCGATCGCTGCGGCGGACACGCCCTCGAACGCGAGCTGCGCCCACGCGGCGGTGCGGTCCGCGACGCTCAGCTCGGCGCGCTGGTCGTTCTCGATGATCTGCTGAACGATCCGGTCCGCGGTCGTCTCGTCGCCCTCCACGACGTAGACCGGGATCGTGGGCACTCCGGCCTCGCGGGCGGCGAGGGTGCGGCGCTGTCCGGCGCGAACGATGACGTTGCCGTGCTCGTCGCGGCGGGCGAGGACCGGGGTGATGACGCCGTTCTCGCGGATCGACGCGATGAAGTCCTTCGTCAGCGGGGCGCTGGTTCGGACGTTCGCCTCGATCACGAGGGTGGTCGGGTCGATGTGCTGAACGGTCCCGGTTCCGGTGGTGATAGTCACGATGGTTTCTCCTTGATCGGTATGCGACCATTGAGGCGACAAGTCCCGTGGTTCTAAGCCAACTACGGGGCTTTTGTCGTCTTCCTGATCGTTTTTCTTTGCCTCTCCGGCGAGTGACAACCAATTGAGTGGAGTCGGCGGAGTGACGGCTCTCTCGGGCGAAATAAGGGAGCTTGCGACCGCGTCCGAGAGAGACGGCACGCAGCCGACGGAGCGAGATAGGTTGAAACCGCGGAGAGGTGAAGAAAACGGGTAATCCGGCCGCGTAGCGGCTCCAGCCGGCGGTGCTCCGTCACCGCTGCGCGTGCGCAGCTCGCGCCCCACCGGAGAAACGACGTCGGTAGGCTTCGGCTAGGTGACGCTTGATCACCCCGGACGGGAGAACGACATGAACGCCGTGATCTACCGCATTCGATCCGTCGCCGCATTGCTCCGCGCGAAGTTCACCACAGCGCCTACGGCGCTGCCGAAGGATCCGTTCGGAGAGCCGCCGCACGAGGCTCACGACCTGCACTCGTACCAGGAGGAATCGTGGAAGGCACCTGCGCCCTCCACGTTCAACTTTCACTGAAGCAGCGCTCCCTAGGGGAACGTGAGGGGATCGCCCCTCACAGGCGGGCTCGAATACCGGCCTACCGTGCTCTTCATTGGCGACGGCGCGATCGCGCGCCGCGGCGCTGACCCGGACGTGATCACGTCCTTCACTCCTCGGCATGCGGTATTCGTGAAGGAGCTGTACCCAGCAGCTCCTCGGGAGTGACGCATAATCGGCGGGTGGCAGCAGAAGAGTGGTTCTCGAACGAGGAGTCGCCGGTGATGAGCGTCTTCCTCGATGCGTTCGTGACGCGTCTGAGGCTGCGCGCGGCCGCGTGGGACACGGACATACGCCCGTCCGACACCACCTTCGACGCCTCGCTCAATGAGGTCTGGTGCGGGATCCAGGTTCCCGGCCTGTCCGGTGACTTCACCGCTCTGTGGCTGGAATGCACGGAGGACGACCACGGCACGCCCAAGCTGGAGGGGTCATGGGGTATCCGCGATCTCGTCGCCGACGACTACGGCAGCGACCCTGCCCGTGACCTCACCGTGCGCGGCGCCCCGATCACGCCGGAGGCACTGGCCGATCTTGCCGCGCAGTGGTGCGAACGCCACCTCCGGATGGACATCAGCCGCGAGGAGTGGAAGCACCGTCGCTGGACCCGCCACGACGACTTCGGCCGCGTACCCCACGCCCGGCGGCGTGGCGTCCCGCTGCGCACGGTGCTCGAGCGATCAAACGGTCGCGCGACGGGCCTTCACTTGCAAGCTCACAGGCGCGCATAACGACGTGGAAGGCGCCTGCGGCCTCCACGACCAACTTCCAGGGAGGTCACGCTCCCGAGGGGGAGTGTGAGGGGGTCGCCCCTCACGGGCCGGCCCGGAAGGCCGGCCCCTCCCCTGCGCTACTCGGCAGACGTCAGGAACGCGATCAACGCGGCGGCCTCGGCGGTGCCGTCGTCGTAGACGGGCATCCCGCCCGGGCCGCACTTCCCCGGCAGCCCGAGCGTGTTGCGGGTGTGCGCGAGGATCTCCGCGTCGCTCGCGGTGGCGTTCTCCGGGTCGTCGTTGCGACTGGTTGCGAGGATGTGGGCGAGCTGTTCGGCCGTCGCGCGGCCGGTGTCGGTGCGGGTCATGGTGTGGTTCAGGAACGGGGCGACGCGGCGGATCGCTGCACGGCGGGCGTGGGCGACGCAGTGACGGAATGAGCCGCTGGTGATGCCGTGCAGCTGGTCGGAGTGCCACGCCTCCCAGACGCCGGACTTGCGGCGGGTGATGTGCACCGAGGGCGTCGTCTTGGGGTCGGTGCCCACGACGCGGACGTCGACCGCGCGGGTGTTGGCGAGCGTGAGGTAGGTCTTAGCCGTGGTCTGCAAGTCGGTGGTGGTCTGCATGGTGTGGGTGCTCCCTCTGGCTGATCGTTTTTCTTTGCCTCTCCGGCGGGGAAAACCGTTTGAGTGGAGGCGGCGCAGTGACGCCGATAGCGGGCGAAATAAGCCCGCAGGGCGCGTCCGATAGCGGTGGCACGGAGCCGGTGGAGCGAAATAGGTTGAAACCGCGGAGAGGTGAAGAAAACAGGTGGAACGGGCCGCATCGCGGCCTCCGACCCGCGGCGCTCCGTCGCCGCTGCGCGAGTGCAGCTCGCGCCCCGGAACGGGATCCTGCACAGAAAACGACAATTGCCGATTAGAGCCGAAACTGTCGTTTATATATGCCCCTGCACTGAGGTCAAGACCTGGGCCATCGAGAGGCATTCCTGTTACGAAGGATGCAGACACATACTTCTCGACGACCGGAGCCCGCATGCTCGCCACCGCACGACCCCAGACCCGAGCCGCCGCTCCCGCCGTACTGCTCGATCACGGGACCCTGCCCGCGTTGCCGATGGATTCGGACCGGGTGCTCGTCATCCGCGCCGCGTCGGGTGATGACCGAGCTTTCGCGGCGATCGTGAACCGCTACTCGCGTTTGCTGCGAGCGATCGCGTCGCGAACCCTTGGGAGCTCCGCTGACGTCGATGACGTGGTGCAGGAGACGTTCCTCGCCGCGTGGACGCACCTCGACAGCGTGATCGACGGGGACACGATCGCCGGCTGGCTGGCGACCACGACTCGCCGGCGCAGTATCGACCGCCTTCGCGCACCCGCATCCGCGCGCCGGTCGGAGCTGGACGAAGAACTGCCGGCGCTCGAGAACGGCGACCCTGAAGCCGCCGGCCGATGCGCCGCTCTTGCAGCGGACGCTCGGCGGGTGCTCGAGAAGATGTCGTCGCTGCAACGTCGCTGCTGGGAGCTACGGCAGCTGCACGAGCTCAGCTACGACGAGATCGCTCTCGACCTCGACCTAACCCCCGCTGCCGTGCGCGGGCTCCTCGCTCGCGCTCGACTGCTGATGGCAAGCGAACTCGCCCACTGGCGCTGACCAGCGCGAGGAACGAACACAGCCGCTCCCCCGAGCGACCGCTTCAGGGGGGGAGTGTGAGGGGATCGCCCCTCACGGGCCGGTGACGCCAACCCACTTGCTCGAGCGAGTCGTATCGGCGCAGTGCGCGGCGATCGCGGAAGTGCGCGCGTCGATTCCGGAGGATCACGTCATCCTCTACGTGCTCCGGATCGCGGACGGCTCGAGTAGAGCACCGGGCGGCTCCAAGCCACTAGCGTTGCCATCCAGTCCTGAAGGTGATGGTTCCGTGATGGCAACAGCGTTGAAGCTCGTCGGGAAGTCAGTAGCGTTCGTCGCCCGCGTCGTGGGCGCGGCGGTGTCCGCCGGACTGGCCTCACTCGGTGTGAGCAGTTATCAGCAGCCAAATCCGGGGCCGCCGCCCTCGACCACGGACAATCGCGAATATCGCCCGTAGAAGAAGATCAACGCGCTGACGTCGGCTTCGGCGATCGCGGAAGAACGCGCAGCGATCCTGGAGGATCACGTCATCTTCTACGTGCACCGGCTCGGCCGCGACCCGCGCTGACACTCACCACTCCTTGTGGTCACTCCTCGGCGTTTGCGCGCGCGAGCTGTCGCTGCGCAAGTATCAGGATCGAAGGAAGCATCACGACGGTGCCGATGGAGGCGCTGATCTTCCCCGATAGCTGACCGTCGGCGGGTAGCCACACCCCCGCCAAGCCGATGAGTACGGCGGTAAGGATTCTCAATCAGATTTGTCAAGCCAGCGGGGGTGGTCTGGCTCGTCTGTTCTTCCTTCTCTCCCAGCGTTTTTTTGCCTGGAAGGCACGTAGTGCCGAGCAGGGTCGGAGGCGGCAGCGCAACCCGGAGGGCGGAGGAGGAGATGTTGTCGGCTCGATGTGAGGGAGCACAGCGACCGCGTGCCGAGAACGTCGGAGGAGCCGGCCGCGCAGCGGCTTGCGTGGACGCCGCAGGCCCGTACGCTGCCGAAGGCTTCCAGGCAAATGCGCGCAGCGCTCAGCACCGCCGCCGACCGGAGGTCGGCGTCCGATCGTGTCCGTGAACCGCGACGCTCGTCGCGGCGGCTCTCAGTGGTCTTCGGTGAGGTGGCGGTAGATGGTGCCGCGGGAGACGCCGAAGGTCTCGGCGATCTGCTGGACCGTGTACGTCTTCTCGTCGTACATCGCGCGCGCCTGCTTCGCCTTCGTGGGCGTCATCTTGAAGCGTCCGCCGCCCTTGCGACCGCGGGCTCGAGCGGCGGCGAGGCCGTCGTGGGTGCGCTCGACGATGAGGTCGTGCTCGAACTCGGCGATCGCGGCGAGCATATGAAAGAACAGCCGCCCGCCCGGAGTGGTGGTGTCGATGCCCTGGGAGAGAGCCTTCAGTCCGACGCCGCGCTGTTGGAGGCCGTCGGCCACCTCTTTCAGGTTCCGCACGGACCGTCCGAGGCGGTCGAGCTTGGTCACGACGAGGGAGTCGCCCTCGCGGAGGTAGTCGAGAGCGTCCTCGAGCGCGGGACGCTTCGCGAGCACTCCGGAGGCGTGCTCCACGAAGACCTTCTCGCAGCCGGCGGCCGTGAGCGCGTCGGTCTGAGCGTCAGGGTTCTGGTCTCTGGTCGAGACGCGCGCGTATCCGATCGCAGCCATGAGCTGACTGTACTGCGAACGTAGGTCACGGGTCATAGGTCTCGGACACGAGTTGTGGAACACGACGCGCCGATGGCGGCGGTGCGCTGCCCGGCCGTCTCGTGAACGATCGTTCGCGAACACCTCGGCAGTGGTCGCTCAAATCGCTTTCTGTCGATAACATCGGTGCATGCCGATTGATCACGTGCGGGGCACCTCTGCCGCCGTCTCCCTCTTTCACTCTTTGGCCGACCCGAAGCGTCTCCAGATCGTGCGGCGACTTCAGCATGGTGAGGCTCGGGTCAGTGATCTAGTGGCGGAGCTGGGCGTGGCGCAGTCGACGGCTTCTGAGCACATGAGCTGCCTGCGCGAGTGCGGCCTGGTCGTGGGGCGTGCAGAGGGACGGCAGGTGTTCTACTCGTTGGCCCGTCCGGAGCTGATCGATCTTCTCGAGTCCGCTGAGGCACTTTTGGAGGCGACGGGGTTCCAAGCGGATCTGTGCGGCACGTTCGGGGCGGAAGCACGGAGCGCACGTGACGTGGACGCTGCCGCATCGGAGGTCCGTCGGGGCGTGGAAGTGGCGCCGTGATCGGCACTATCGCGGCGGCAATCGGACTGTTCGCTGCGACGAACATCGATGACATCGTGGTTCTGACGGTGCTGTTCCTCGCGTCCGCCCGTGGCTCGCTGCCGGGCTGGAAGGTTGTGGCGGGGCAGTACCTCGGCTTCGCGACTCTCGTCGCGATCAGCGTCGTTGCCGCCGCCGGGTTGACGATCATCCCGGATGAGTGGGTGGGGCTTTTGGGCCTGATCCCGCTGGCGATCGGTCTGTACGGGCTCATCCGCACCCTGCGCAGCAGGGGCGATGATGACGACGACGATGACGAGAGTTCGATCAGTGCGGTCGGGCTGCTGGGCGTTGCGGGGATCACGATCGCGAACGGCGCGGACAACATCTCCCTCTACACGCCCGTATTCCGCACGAGCCCGATCGCGGACACGGTGGTCACGATCATCGTGTTCTTCCTCCTCGTCGCGGTGTGGTGCCTGATCGCTCGCGTCGTCGGCACGAACAAGACGGTGACCGAGCTGTTGGAGAGGGTCGAGCGCTGGCTCGTGCCTGCCGTATTCATCGGCCTGGGTCTGTTCATCCTGATCGAGTCGGGTGTTCTGCCTCGACTCCTCGAGCTGTTCTGATGCCCGCCACGCGCAGGCTCGTCCTCCGAGTGGCTTTCATCGCTGCGCTGATTGCGGCCGCGTTCGGTCTTGATCAGCTCACGAAGAGCTGGGCCCTGACAGCGCTGGAAGACGGACGCACGATCGAGCTCGCTCTCGGAGCGCGGTTCGAGTTGATCTTCAACCCCGGCGTCGCCTTCGGGATGGGCTCCGAGCTGGGACCTGCACTGGCGGTCGGACTGATCGTCATTCTTGTGACCCTCACGGTGTGGGTGTTCGTGCGGACCATCCGCGGGGCTCCGCTGGGTGGACCGGCACTTCTCGCTCTCGCCGCCGGCGGTGGCGCAGGGAACATCTGGGACCGCATCAGCCGAGCCGCGGACACGCCGCTGGGCGGAGAGGTCGTCGACTTCATCGCGGTCGACTGGTTCGCGATCTTCAACGTCGCCGACATCTTCACCACCTGCGGCATCGCCGGCTGGGCCCTCCTGCAGGTCTTCGGCAGAGCGGACGCGCCCCAACCACAGACGAGCGAAACCTGATCGAGGCGCAGCCCTGAGCCTCACCGTTCGCCGGATCACGGCGCCGTCCCCTTGTTTCTGCCGACCACCGGCCTGACAGAAAGCACCACCCGTGAAAACCAGCACCAAGGTCAACCTGATCGCCATCGCCGCGGCTGTCTTCGTCGTCGCGGTCATCGCCGCGATCGCGATCTTCCGGCCCTTCTCCGCCTCCCGCGAAGAGGTCGCCGCCGCGACGCCCGTCCTCGAGCAGAACACCCACATGCTCGATCAGGCGGAGGACGGGAAGGTGACGCTGGTCGAGTTCCTCGACTTCGAGTGCGAGGTCTGCGCGGCCGTCTACCCGACCATCGAGCAGCTGCGTGAGGAGTACGCAGGCCGGGTCACCTTCGCGACCCGCTACTTCCCGATTCCCTCGCATCGCAACTCCGAGAATGCCGCTCTCGCCATCGAGGCAGCAGCGCGGCAGGACCGGTTCGAGGAGATGTACGACCGGATGTTCCAGACGCAGGCGAGCTGGGGCGAGAGCCAAGACTCCAAGGCCGACGTGTTCCGCGGCTTCGCGGAGGAGATCGGCCTCGACCTGGAGCAGTACGACGCGGATGTGGCCGACCCGTCGACGCTCGAGCGGGTGCGCTTTGATTTCGAGGCGGGCAAGGACCTGGGGGTGCAGGGCACGCCGACGATCTTCGTCAACGACGAGGCGATCCAGCTCGAACGCCTCGAAGACATCCAGGCCGCTCTCGACGCCGCTCTCGCCTCGTGAGCGCCCTCAGCCGCCGCGCCCTGCTGGCCCTTCCCCCGCTCGCGATGATCGGCATCGGGACCAGCGGATGCGCGCGGGACGACCTCGCGGAGCAGTACCGCGGCGGGTCGAACAAGAACTACGTCGCCGGTGACGGCACCGTCATCGAATGGCCTGTCGGCAGCCGCGGCGAGCCGGTCGACTTCGCCGGAACGAGCGAAACGGGCGACGCGATCAGCTCCGAGGATTACCGCGGGCAGGTGCTCGTCGTGAACTTCTGGTACGCCGCCTGCGCCCCCTGCCGCGCCGAAGCACCCGACCTGCAAGCGCTGCACGAGCAGTACGACGGGAACGGAGCGGCGTTTCTCGGTGTCAACGTTCGCGACCAAGCCGACACCGCCACCTCGTTCGCGAACACCTACGGCATCACCTACCCCTCGATCATCGATACCGACGCCGCCGTGGCCCTCGCGTTCTCTGGGAAGTTCGCCGCGAACGCCGTCCCTACCACCCTCGTGCTCGACGTCGACGGCCGACCCGCCGCGCGGATCCTCGGCCGGGTCACCGCCCGCTCCATCCTCGACACCCTCATCGCGGACACCATCGCGGAGGCGGCCTCGTGAACTGGGGAGAGGCTGTGTTCAGCGGCCAACTCCTGCTCGCCGCGCCCATCGCGGTCCTCGCCGGCCTCGTCTCGTTCGCGTCCCCGTGCGTGCTCCCCCTCGTCCCCGGCTACCTCGCCTACATCGGCGGAAACCCCGACCTCGCCACAGGCAGCCGGCGCCGCCTCGTCGCCGGAGTGGGCCTGTTCATCGCCGGTTTCGCCGTCGTCTTCATCGCCTACGGCGCCGCGTTCGGCGCCCTCGGGACATGGCTGCTCGAATGGCAGGACACCGTCACCCGCATCCTCGGAGTGCTCGTGATCCTCATGGGCGTCGTGTTCATCGGGCAGGTCCGGTTCCTGCAACGCACCATCCGCCCCCGCTGGAAACCCGCGACCGGACTCGCCGGAGCACCCCTGCTCGGTGTCGTGTTCGGGCTCGGCTGGACACCCTGCTTCGGGCCCACCCTCGCCGCGATCTCCGCGCTGAGCCTGGACGGCGCCTCCGCCGGCCGCGGCGCGTTCCTCGGCCTGCTGTACTGCCTGGGCCTGGGACTGCCGTTCCTGCTGATCGCCCTCGGATTCTCCTGGGCCGCCACCGCGACCAGCTTCCTCAAACGCCACATCCGCACCATCAACCTCCTCGGCGGAGGGCTACTCATCCTCATCGGCACCGCCATGGTCAGCGGCCTGTGGACCCAGTTGATCTACCGCCTCCAGAACCTGATCAACGGATTCGTCCTCCCCATCTGACCCGTCACCCCCGCCCCGAGAGGACCACCGAATGAGCGCACTCACCCCCGCCGAGACCGAACAGCTGACCCGACGCGGGCTGCGCCTGGCGCAGTTCACCGTCGCCTACAACGTCATCGAGGGCATCGTCGCGATCGCGGCCGGTATCGCCGCGGGACTCGTGTCCGTGATCGGGTTCGGCATCGACTCCGGCATCGAGTCGATCGCCGCCGTGCTGGTAGGGCTGCGCCTGGCGGCGCGGCTGCGGCATGGTGAGGCGGACGAAGCGAAGGAGCGGCGCACGTTGAAGTTCGTCGCCGTGACGTTCTTCCTCCTCGCCGCCTACGTGAGCATCGAGGGCATCCGCAGCCTGATCGCGGGTGACGCTCCCGAGTCCTCCCCGGTCAGCCTCGTGCTCCTGATCCTCTCGATCATCGTCATGCCGGTCCTTGCGGCGGTGAAAACGCGTGTCGGGAAGAGGCTCGGAGACCCCCTGATCCTCGCGGACGCAGCGGAGACTCGGATCTGCGTGCTGTTGAGCGTCTCCACCCTCGTCGGGCTCGTCCTCTACGCCCTCACTGGAGCCGCGTGGCTTGACCCGGTTGCAGGGTTCGTCATCGCTCTCTTCGCCATTCACGAGGGACGCGAGGCCTGGGAAGGCGAGCTCGTAGAAGACGACGATGACGATGACTAGAGCGGGCGCCGACAGGCGAGCCACGAGCGGGCTGACGATCGATGTTCCGGGGCAGACACCCTCAACCTCAGAAGTGCTCTCCTCGGGTGCGACGCGCACGGCGGGAGGATGATCGGAGAATGATGATCGAGGTTCTTCACATCGACGACTGCCCGAACTGGAAGGACGTCGGCCCTCGCCTGGACCAGGCGCTGAAGTCCACCGGCCACTCCGACATCCCCGTCACCTACCGGCTTCTGGCGACACCGGAGGACGCCGCCGGCGTCGCTTTCGCGGGTTCCCCGACGATCACCCTCGACGGGGAAGACCTGTTCCCGTCGGGCGGGCGGACCACGGATCTTGCCTGTCGGATCTACTTCACGCCGAGCGGGCTGGCGGGTCTTCCGACGACGGAGCAGCTCGTGGAAGCGATCGCTGCCCGTGAACCCTGATTCCTCCGTCACCTGTTCCTGCTGCGGACGGGCCCGCCGTCGACGTCAGGTTCACGCACTCAACGATGGCGCCGCGTACGTGTGCCGGCGGTGCGGGCTCTGGATAGCGCTGCGCCCGGGCAGCGATCACCCCCGCGCCTCCTCATTGTCTCGGCGCTGACACGCCGGAACTCAACGCCGGTCAGGTCGTTCGGGTTGCTCTCAGCCCGAGCCGGGTGCGGCCGCGAGGCTTGAGGACGGACAGGGCGGTGATAACCACGAGAACGACGGCGCCGCCGGCGGTCGCGACGACCAGTTGCGTGCGGGTTCCCTCGAGCGTGGAGGGGATGAGCCCGTGGCGGGCGGCGAGGGACATCGTCTCGATGAGGCGCGTGTGCAGCAGGAGGACTGCGGTTGCGAAGACACTCAGCCACAGCTTGATCGCCACCCAGTAGTGGCGCACCAGTCCCCAGTGCGTTCCGAGGCCTTGCAGGATTCCGGTGGCGAGGGAGGCGAGGGCGAACGGGATGATGACGAACGTCCCCAGCGGGTCCAACGCCAAGTAGGCGCTTCGGACCGTGAAGGGGTCGCTGCTGGTCGCTCCGACGAGCGCGATCGCGAGGAACGCGCCCACCGCGCCGAACCAGCCCACGGACACCAGGACGTGGACGGTGAGGGCGACTCGGCGAGCTCGCGGGCCGAGCATCATCAGTGATTCATCATCTGCGCCCCGCCGCCGGTGAGCAGGTGCACGACGATGAAGCCGATCGCGAGGACGACGACGACGACCATGAACACCTCCACCCAGCGGGGGCGCTCCGGGACGGGCGACGGCGTGCCAGACGGGTTGGAGTCACTCATGCGCTCAGCCTAGGCACCCGCCCAACCCATCCCGTATCGATGTGGTGCGTTGCCCCTGCCCCGACATCTTCGGTCAAGTCGGGAATCTTCCGCCCGATCACCCCGTTGTCTGATACCCCCGGGGGGTATACCGTCGGATCAGGCCGGAAGCGGCCGGAAGGAGTCATGATGGCGCAGCACCACCTGCACGATGACGAGCACGAGAGTGCTCACCGCACCGTCGAAGCACGCGACGTCGACGCGGGAAGGACAGGTCATCACGTGAGTACGGCCCCTGACGGGCACGCCGGGCACCAGATGCGCGGAGCGCCTGATCCTCACGCAGGCCACAACATGACGGCGGGCGCTGCCGGCCACGGCGGCCACGGCGGCCACGGCGATCATGTCGGCCAGTTCCGGCGGTTGTTCTGGATCATGCTGGTGTTCGCGGTGCCGGTGGTCGTGTTCAGCGGCATGTTCTCGATGATCCTGGGCTACTCCCTCCCCGACGTTGCGGGGGTCGGCTGGATCTCGCCGGTGCTCGGGACGGTGATGTACGTCTGGGGCGGCCGGCCCTTCCTGCAGGGGGCGGTGTCGGAGCTGCGCTCGAGGACGCCGGGGATGATGCTGCTGATCGCTCTGGCGATCACGGTCGCGTTCCTCGCGTCGTGGGGTGCGAGCGCGGGGCTGCTGGATCACGAGCTGGACTTCTGGTGGGAGCTGGCGCTGCTGATCGTGATCATGCTGCTCGGGCACTGGATCGAGATGCGCTCTCTCGCGCAGACGTCCTCGGCGCTGGACTCTCTCGCGGCGCTGCTGCCGGATGAGGCGGAGCGGGTGCGCGAGGGTGAGGTGGAGAAGGTGTCTCCCGCGGACCTGGTGCAGGGGGATGTCGTGGTCGTGCGTCCCGGCGGCCGGGTGCCGGCGGACGGCCGGGTGCTGGAGGGCACCGCGGACGTGGATGAGTCGATGATCACCGGGGAGTCCCGCCCGGTCAGTCGCGGCCCGGGATCGATGGTCGTGGCCGGCACGGTCGCCACGGACACGGCGTTGCGGGTGGAGGTGACGGCCGTCGGAGACGACACCGCTCTCGCCGGCATCCAGCGCCTGGTCACGGAGGCGCAGAACTCGTCCTCCCGGGCGCAGCGCATCGCTGATGTTGCCGCCGGGTGGTTGTTCTGGTTCGCGTTGGGCGCGGGAGTGATCACCGCGATCGTGTGGTCGCTGCTGGGCAGTCCCGACGAGGCGGTGATCCGCACCATCACGGTTCTGGTCATCGCGTGCCCGCACGCGCTGGGACTCGCGATCCCGCTGGTGGTGTCCATCGCGACCGAGCGGGCCGCGAAGGGCGGCGTCCTCGTCAAGGACCGTCTCGCGTTGGAGAGCATGCGCACGGTGACCACGGTCCTGTTCGACAAGACGGGCACCCTGACCAAGGGCGAGCCGACGCTCGCCGCCGTGCACACTGTCGACGGGGTGAACGAGGAGCAGCTGCTCGCGGTCGCTGCGGCGGTCGAGGCGGACAGTGAGCACCCTCTCGCTCGGGCGATCGTGGCAGCCGCGAACAGCCGCGGCGTGCGGGTGCCGGCAGCGACCGGTTTCCAGGCGTCGACCGCTGTCGGCGTCACGGCGCAGGTCGAGGGGCGTGCGGTGAGCGTGGGCGGTCCGTCGATGCTGCGCGCGCACGACGCTGCCGCGCTCGAGCAGACGCGCGCGTGGGAGGCGGAGGGGATGATCATCCTCCACGTCCTCGCCGGCGGTCGGGTCATCGGGGCTCTCGGGCTCGCGGATGAGGTGCGGGAGGAGTCCCGGCAGGCTGTCGACGCGCTGCACGCGATCGGCGTGCAGGTGGTCATGATCACCGGCGACGCGGAAGCGGTCGCCCGCACCGTGGGCGAGGAGCTCGGCATCGACCGGGTGTTCGCCGGCGTGAAGCCGGAGGACAAGGCCGCGAAGGTCATCGAGTTGCAGCGCGAGGGCCGACGGGTCGCGATGGTCGGTGACGGCGTCAACGACGCTCCCGCTCTCGCGCAGGCCGACGTGGGAATCGCGATCGGCGCAGGCACCGATGTCGCGATCGCATCCGCCGGGGTGATCCTGGCCTCCGATGACCCCCGGTCGGTGCTGTCCGTGATCGAGCTGTCCCGGGCCAGCTACCGGAAGATGAAGCAGAACCTGTGGTGGGCGGCCGGCTACAACCTCCTCTCCGTCCCCCTGGCCGCGGGAGTGCTCGCGCCGATCGGGTTCGTGCTGCCGATGTCGGTCGGGGCTCTGCTGATGTCCGCGTCCACGGTCGTCGTCGCCGTGAACGCGCAGCTGCTGCGCCGCCTGGAGCTGTCCCCGCAGGCCAGCACCCGCGCCGCGCGCGAACGCGACACCAGCCCAGTCCGTCACGAGGAGGGCCGCAGTACCGTCCAGGTGCGCCCGTAGTCGCCGGAGGCGACCACTCCGCGCTCGTCGGCGGCAAGGACCCACTGTTCTTCGCCGTCGACGAGCGCGAACGCCTCCGGCTGCCCCTCGAGGGTTCCGTGGCTCTGCCAGGAGCCCTCGAGAGTTCCCGTCCACAACGTCCCGTCGACGTCGACACCGACCAGCTGCCCGCCGGCACTGCCGTCCACGAGGAACAGGGCGGGCGCGCCGGAGACGGGCCGGAACGTGACCGCGGCGTCCTCGCTGACCTGTAAGCCCGTCTCGGTCGTCGCGAACACCCGGTCGGGACGCTCGGGGTCCACGGTCAGATCGCGCAGCGGCAGTTGCGCAGACGGGGTCCATGCGGCGCCGGAGTCGTCGCTGCGGAGGATGACGCCGCGGCTCGCGTCGTACCCGTACACGCGGGTCGCCGCATCGGTGAGAGCGACGGTCGCGAGGTCGTGGAAATCCGTCTCCCCACTCAGGGACACCGGCTCCCAGGTCGCGGCCGCATCGATGCTGCGGATCAGACCCAGGTTGGGTCCTGGCGCGGACCTGTCGGCGGGGTCGGGATGCCCGGAGGCGTAGAACACTCCCTCCGGGGTGATCGTGAACCCCATCGTGTCCTGCGCCCGGCCGGCGACCGGCCCTCCGCCCGCTTCGTCGTCGGTCGGGGTGGGGCTGGCCGGGTAGGTGTCCGGGAGGGTGTCGGTGGGGATCACCCACACTCCCGAGTGCGCAGCCGCGTAGGTGAGCCCGGTCACCGGATCCCAGCCCAGCCCGTGCACGTGCTCCAACCCTGCCGGCGCGGCCACGAGCGCGCCCGTCTCCACGCGGCCTGACGAAACGCAGCCGGTGAGCAGCGCCACCGTCACGGCGGCGCCGACGATGACGGCGAGACGCCGCGTGCGGCGCGAGCGGTGCCCGCAATGCTCAGCCAAGGCCGACACCCAGATCGCTCATGAAGCCTTCCGGGTCCACGGGGCTCCCGTCCACGCGCGTTTCAAAGTGCAGGTGACAGCCGGAGGAGGCGCCGGTGGAGCCCACGAGAGCGATCAGGTCGCCGGCGGCGACCGTGTCACCCACGTCCACGAGCAGGTCGCTGTTGTGCGCGTAGCCGGTCTCGATGCCGTCGCTGCTCGCCAGCAGGATCCAGTTGCCGTAGCTGCCGGCGTAGCCGGCTTCCTCGACCGTGCCGCCAGTCGCTGCGACCACCGGGGTTCCGCAGGGGGCGGCGAGGTCGGTGCCCTTGTGGAACGCGCTCACGCCCGCGACCGGGGCATCCGGGCGAGGACCGAACGTGCTCGAGATGCGCCCCGCGACCGGCACCCGCCAGGTAGCGGACGCGACCTCGCTGTCCTCAGTGGATGCGGCGGACTCTTCTGATGCGTCGTCCACGAGTTCCGTGGCGACGGCGGCGGTCACCAGCACCTCGGGTTTGGCTTCCGCGCCGAACGTGTCCCGGGTGACGGTGAGCTGCACCGCGCCGGCCGCGACGAACGTCTGCGGCTGCGTCTCGCTGACGGCCAGGGTCGTGGTCTTGGTCGGGGTGCCGTCGACGGCGAACGCGGGCATGGAGGAGGTCACCGCGATCATCGTGACGAGAGTCATCGCGGACATCCCAGCCAGGCGCGGCCGCATCGTGGCCGTGCCCGGCGGGGCCGGGCGCGGGCGGGCCGCGACGCGGGCGGCGTGCTGCAACGCCTGCGCGTCGGCTCGCGAGGGCGCCGTGTACGTCACCCGGCGTCCGAGCGTGAGCGCAGCCTGCCGCGGGGAGGCATCGCGGGTGCGGGTTCGGGTGCGGTGCACGTCGCGGCGGCGCGGGTCGCTCGTCGGCGTCGACGCGGCGCTCACCGGGCGACTCCCGAGCGAAGCGGACGGGGGTGAAGAGGAAGGCGGTGCATAGGGGGACGTTTCTGGTTCGAGCGCCCTCAGAGGGCGCGAAGAAGTAGAGGGTGGGGATCGCCAGGTACGGCGACCCCCACCGGGGCGCGGCGGTAGCGCGCACGGGCGCGACGCAGCAGCGCTCCGCCTGCCCAGGAGGGGGAAGGGGCGTCAGAAAGACGGGTCAGCGGGACGCGAGGAGATCCTGCATGGTTGCGATCTCCTCGGTCTGGGTCTGCACGATCGTGTTCGCCATGTCGATGGCGTCCGCGTTCTGGCCCTCGTCGACCTCGGTCTGCGCCATCTCCACGGCGCCCTCGTGGTGCATCATCATCTGCTCGAGGAACAGCGTCTCCGCCTCGGCGCCGGTCGCGCTCTCCAGCGAGGACATGTCCTCGTCGGACATCATCCCGTCCATGCTGTGATCCATGCCCGACATCGAGTCCTCAGCGCCCCACGCGCTGATCCACTCCTCGAGCTGCGCGATCTCCGGACCCTGCGCTTCCTTGATCTGGGTCGCGAGGTCGGTGACGTCGGTGCTGATGCCGTCCTTCGCGAGGATCATGTCGGCCATCTCCACCGCCTGCTCGTGGTGGGGCTTCATCATCTGCGCGAACATCACGTCCTGATCGTTGAAGTCCGCCTCCGCCGCAGCAGTCGAAGACGGCGACGCGGACGCGGACGAGGAGGAGCTGCTGTGGTCCATCCCCTCCATGCCGCCCGTGCCGGAGCTGTCCGAGCAGGCGGCCAGAGTAATTGCGGTCGCCAGAGCGAGAGTCGAGGCGAGAAGAGTGCGCTTGGTGTTCATGAGTGTCGTATCCGTTCAGTCGGTAGCAGGAATCGCCGGAACCGCGCCCTGCGGGCGGGGTGATGAGGTCGCAGCGGACGCTGCGACGACAGGCGAATCAGGTGCGACTGATCGACAACACCGTCAACGACGGCAGATACACATGGAACTTCGCGCGCGGAACGAGCAGCAGAAGACGCGGACCCGCGTCGAGCACGCGCGCGAACAGCGCCGGCACCCGGGCCAGGAGGATCAGGGACGCGAGGAAGAAGACGATGACGCACGTCGCCGCCATCAGAGCGCACCCCATCGCGCAACTGTCATCACACGGCACTATCGGCACGACCGCGCCCTGATCAGCGCCAGCCACGAGAGCCATCCCGCCTGTCGACGCAGCTACCGGGTCGGCGTGAGCATCGGTCTGCGCATGCGTGTGTCCTGCGGACACAGACGCGTCGGAATGGCTGCCCATCATCGAGTGCATCGCGAACACGCCCAGCAGCAGAGCCGCCAACGTCAGCACCACGACCACCGCGCGCATCAGCGGCGCGGACAGCTTAGAAACGACGCTGTCGCTCATGATCCACACCTCCGACACTGCTCGTCACTCGTCCGAGGGCATCAGAAGGGACGCCCATGCATACCCCCCTAGAGTATGCAGAAAGCAGCCGGAGCGGCTGAAAACCCCCTCCGTACCCGTCCGCCCCGCGCAGCAGCGGACGAGCTGCACCAGCACCCGGGGGATGAGGACACCGTGACCGAGCAGACGAGCGAGCAGACCGACATCACCGGCGCCCACGGCTACATCTCCGACAAGGACCAGTACCTCCGCCGCCTTCGCCGCATCGAGGGGCAGGCTCGCGGCCTGCAGAACATGGTTGAAGACGAGCAGTACTGCATCAAGATCCTCACCCAGATCTCCGCGATGACCAGCGCCCTCGAGTCCGTCGCGCTCGGTCTCCTGAACGACCACCTGAACCACTGCGTCCTCGAGGCCGCCGCAGCCGGCGGCGACGAAGCGAAGATCAAGCTGCAAGAAGCCTCCGACGCCATCGCGCGGCTCGTCCGCTCCTGACGTTCAAGTGCGCAACCCGCCCTGAATGACGCCGGCGGTCCTCGACGCAGCGGGATACCGGCGCCCTGGCTAAGCGTTCCCGCTTGTCCTTCGACGGCTTCACGGCAGTTCGATCCGCTGCGATCCGTGGGATGAGGCGAACGAACACGACCGCAGTAGCGCCGCAGCCTGGCGCAGGCGTGCCGAGGTGAGCGATGACATCGGCTATCGGGGCAGCAGTTCGGTTCGTAGGGTCGGACTTATGGAACCGTCTCGACAGCTACCCGCCATCGGCGCCCCGGCCTCCCGCGCGCTCGAGGAAGCGGGCGTGCACGATGCGGACGACCTGCGGCGGGTGGGCCTGGACCACCTCGCGACCCTCCATGGGGTAGGACCTAAGGCTCTCCGACTTCTCCAGCAGACCCTCGACGCCGACGCGCGCAAGCGGTGACAGCCGATCGATCGGGTGCTCTCCATGCACCCCGAGCATGTGTGTTCCTGCGACATGCTCGCGCCTTTGAGCTGTCCGGAGCGGCCCGTCCGGGCTGTTCTGCCGCCAGTGGTGGCGGGGGTCGCTGACATGATGACGGGGTGCTGATCGCGTACCTGGACGAGTCCTACACACAGGACTTCTACTTCATCGGCGCTGCCGTGACGACACAGGAGAAGTGGGAGCAGCTCGAGCACGGCTACGCCGCTCTCCGGGAGCAGATCGCCGCGGATCACGGGGTGCCGGCGGATGTCGAGTTTCACGGGCACGAGCTGATGGGCGGCGCCGGCGAGTGGGCTCCTCTGCGCGGGAAGCATCGTGAGGCGGCGGGCATCTACGCGGCCGCGCTGCGCATCGCGCAGGAGGCAGAAGTCCGCTACCTGTTCCGGGGCGTGGACGTGAAGCGCCTGAACGCCCGGTACCGGTACCCGGAGCAGCCGCACAAGATCGTGCTGCAGCACCTGCTCGAGCGGGTGAACGAGTACCGCCGTGACGTCTTCTCCTTCGATACCGAGGAGGTGATCGTCGTCGCCGACGAGATCGCGACGCAGGAGGAGCACCGGCGGCAGTTCGAGAGCTACCGGTCACTGGGCACGCCGGGCTACCTGACGAGCCGCCTTAACCTGATTTCCTCCCCGATCCAGTTCGCGTCCTCGAGGAACGCCGCCGGGGTGCAGGCGGCCGACCTCGCGATCTACCTGCACCGGCGTCGGCAGACGGTGACGGAGACGCACCCGAAGTCCGCGGCGACGATGACGCGCCTGGGCGCTCTGATCGACGCGTCGACGTCGCACGACCGGATCTGGACGCCTTAAAAACGAAGACCCCGCTAGGCGGGGTCTTCGGCTGGCAACGTTCCGGGAACCGGCCCGTTGTGACGATCACGATACACGCGGATCCTGGACGAGTCACGGCGTCACGGGCGCCGCCGCTCGATGAGGATCGTGTCGCGCCAGCGGCCAGCCTCCGGCCCGTACGTCATCTGCGCGATGCGCTCCCGGATGCCCACACGCCGGAATCCAGCGTGGTCGTGGAGGGCGAGACTGGCGGTGTTCTCGGGGAAGATGCTCGACTGGATCGTCCACAGGTCCGCGTCGTCCGCCGCGGCGATGAGCGCGGCCAGCAGCCTCGATCCGACGCCGCGGCCACGTGCAGCGGCGGCGATGTAGACGGAGTGCTCGACCACGCCCCGGTAGACGGGGCGGGCCGAGACCTTCGACAACGCGGCCCAGCCGAGGATCTGTTCTCCGTCGACGGCGACCAGGCGCCCGACGTCGAGCTTCCCCGCGTCGAACGCCTCCCGCGTGGGCGGTTCGGCCTCGAAGGTGGCGTGCCCAGTCGCGATCCCCTCGCGGTAGATCGTCTCGACCGCCGCCCAGTCTCCGGGGGTCATCGGCCGGATCGCGGTCATGAGCAGCAGCTCCCTCCGGCGGATCCGATGTCGGTGGAGCAGACGCCGGTTTCGGGGAGCACGAGCTGGACGCGCCGGGCGGCGGCGTGATCGCCGGCGAGTTCGTCCGCGATGGAGCGGACCTGCTCGTAGCCGGTGGCGAGCAGGAAGGTCGGCGCACGGCCGTACGACTTCATCCCGGCGATGAAGAAGTTCGGCTCGGGGTGGGCGAGTTCCGCGACGCCGTGGGGGTCGACGGTGCCGCAGGAGTGCAGGTTCGGGTCGATGAGCGAGGCGAGGGCGCGGGGTGCTTCCACGATCTCGTCCAGGGAGACGCGGATCTCGCGCAGCATGTCGAGGTCGGGCCGGAACCCGGTGGCCTGCACCACGACATCGACTTCCACGCTCTCGCGCTCCTTCCGGCGGCGCCCCATCACCGTGACGCCGCCGGAGGGGGTCTTCTCGAGGCGGTCGATTTCGAAGCGGTCCAGGAGGGTGATCGCGCCGTCGCGGACGAGCTGGTGGACGGTGCCGCCGAGCTTGCCGCGCTCCTCGAGCTCGTCGTCGCCGGAGCCGAAGACGCGCACCGGGCTCGTGCCGCGGATCGCCCACGTGATCCTCGTCTCCGGTTCCTCGCGGGCGAGTCGAGCGAGCTTGATCAGGGTGTTCGCGGCGGAGTGGCCGGCGCCGACGACGAGGACGCTTTTCCCGGCGAACCGGGCACGGTCCGCACCGAGCACGTCCGGCAGTGCGTGGCTGAGGTGCTCCGCGACATCAAGGACACCGATTGGGTCAAGGCCCGCGGAGGCGAGCGCGTTGGGCGTGGAGTAGGTGCCGGAGGTGTCGATGACCGCGCGCGCGGTGACGTCGACGGCGCCCTCCGGAGTGTCCAGGCGCAGCAGGAACGGGGTCGCAGCGCGGCCGGTGGAGCGGGTGCGATCCATGCCCTCACGAGAGACGGCGGTGACACGGGAGCGGTAGCGGATGACCGGGGCGAGCTCCGGGGTCGCGGCGAGAGGAGCGAGGTAGTCGCGGACGAACTCGTGCCCGGTGGGCAGCTTCTTCGCTGCGGGGGCCTCCCAGCCGGCGGCGTCGAGCAGGCGCCCGGCGGCCGCGTCGACCAGGAACTCCCACGGGGAGAACAAGCGAGTGTGACCCCACTGCTGCACAGCGGCACCTGCGCTCTCACCCGCCTCGTAGACGATGACGTCGAGGCCGCGCTCGAGCAGCTGCGCGGCGGCGGCGAGACCCACGGGGCCGGCGCCGATGACGGCGACGGGCAGGCCGGTGAGGCGGCGCTCGTCGGTGCGGGGCGGGACGGTCAGCAGCAGGGTCATCAGGTGCACTCCTCAACATCGACGGTCATCGATGGATCGAGTCTGCCCCGGCATATCGATGGCTGTCAATGTGTGGGAGGGTGGAGGCATGGCGACGACCGAGCTGACTCTCACCGCGGCGGCGGCCGCGTGCTGCGCGCCGCTCGCGCGCGAGCCGCTGAGCGCCGAGGGCGCGGAGCTGCTGGCGCGAGCGTTGAAGGCGATGGCGGATCCGGCGAGGCTCCGCCTGGTGTCGATCGTGGCGTCGAGCAGCTCGGGCGAGGTGTGCGTGTGCGACTTCACGGAGCCGGTCGGGCTGAGTCAGCCGACCGTGTCGCACCACTTGAAGATCCTCGTGGACGCCGGGATCCTGGCCCGCGAGAAGCGCGGCACGTGGGCGTACTTCTCCCTCGTCCCCGGCGCGCTCGACTCCCTCGCCGGGATGCTCACCCGCGTCTGATCAGGCGGCCGTGACCCTCGCCGCGAGAGCGTCGACGCGCGCGGCGAGCTCGTCGTAGGCCGCATCGAACGCGGCATCCGTGCCGGCAGGTACCGGGTCGGGGATCGACCAGTGCAGCGCGTCCGAGCCGAGTTCCTCGTGCGCGGCGTCGCAGACGGTGATCACGAGGTCTGTGTCGGCGGCGACGTCCGCGAGCTGCTGCGGGGCTCCTTCGGGTAGCGGGAGGCCGTGGCGTTCGGCGGTCGCAATCGCTCCGGCGGCCACCGCGGCGGCCGGGTGGGTGCCGGCGGAGGCGACGGGGATGGGGCTGCGCTGCGCCCAGAGCTGCGCGGCGAGCTTGGAGCGGGCGGAGTTCGCGGTGCACACGAACAGCACTCGCCGCGCTGCGGCGGTGGTCGAGGGCCCGAGCTGGTCGAACGCCCCGGGGATCAGATGGACGTAGCTGCGGCGCCGGTCCGCCTCCGAGCGGCGACGGAGGATCATGCCTTCGCGCTCGAGGACGGCGAGGTGGTGCGCGACGAGGTTCGAGGGCATCCCAAGACGGTCCTGCAGCTCCCGCGGCGCGAGGTCTCCGAGGGTGAGCAGGTCGGTGATCCGCAGGCGCGCGGGGTCGCTGAGGGCGGCGTGCCGGGCGGCGCGCGCTTCGAGTTCGGTTCGCTCGGTGTTCATTGACTCAATCTTGACTGAGTGATCATGAGCGGTCAAGATGGCCGACGACATGGACACCACTTCCCCTCCTCCGCTCGCTCGTCGGGCCGTGGCCGAGTTCCTCGGCACCGGTCTGCTCGTGGCGATCGTCGTCGGCTCCGGCATCGCCGCTCAGACGCTCTCCCCGGACGACGTCGGTCTGCAACTGCTGGAGAACTCCCTCGCGACCGCGCTGGGGCTGGCGGTGCTGATCCTCACTCTCGGCCCGGTGTCGGGGGCGCACTTCAATCCGCTCGTCTCCGCCGTGGACGCGGTCCTCGGTCGTCGCGACCGCACCGGCCTGCTGGGGCGGGAGCTGGCGGTGTTCGTGGGCGCGCAGCTGCTCGGAGGCATCGGCGGCGCGGTCCTCGCGAATGCGATGTTCGAAATCCCGTCCTCGATCGCGACGACGGAGCGGGTCACTGCCGGGCACCTGCTCGGGGAGGTCGTCGCCACCGCGGGCCTGGTCCTCGTGATCCTCTCCCTCGCCCGTACGCACCGAGGCCCGCTCGCGGCGGCCGCGGTCGGCGCGTACATCGGTGCCGCGTACTGGTTCACGTCCTCGACCTCGTTCGCGAATCCCGCCGTGACTCTCGGCCGCGTCTTCACCGACACCTTCGCCGGCATCGCCCCCGCCTCCGTCCTGCCGTTCGTCGCTGCGCAGCTCGTCGGCGCCGCGATCGGCGTCGGCATCGCCGTGTTCCTCTTCCCGGGCGCCGCCCGGGCCGCCGGGGACCTTGTGGTCCCGGCCACCTCGACCTCTTCACACGTCTGATTCGAAAGGCCCATCTGATGCATCTCGTCGCTATCGGCGGCAGCGACGCGGGGATCTCCGCCGCGCTGCGCGCCCGCGAGCTCGACCCGTCCGTCGACGTGACCGTCGTCGTCGCCGACTCGTACCCGAACTTCTCCATCTGCGGGATCCCGTACTACTTCTCCCGCGAGGTGCAGCCATGGCAGTCGCTTGCGCACCGCAGCCACGCCGATCTCGAAGCCACCGGCATGACCCTGCGCCTGGACACCTTCGCGACGGACATCGACGTCGCCGGGCAGCAGCTCACCGTCCGCACCCCCGACTGCTCGCTCGACCGGATCGGGTACGACGAGCTGATCGTCGGCACCGGCGCCCTCGCCTCCTCCGCCGGCATCGCGGGAGTGGACGCACTGGGGCCGGAGGACGGAGTGCACGTGCTGCACTCGATGGGCGACACCTTCGCGCTCGAGCGGTTCCTCGACAGTCGAGACCCGCAGACCGCGATCATCGTCGGCGCCGGCTACGTCGGCCTCGAGATGGCCGAAGCCCTCACCGTCCGCGGCCTCCGAGTCACCCAGCTCCAGCGCGGCCCGGAAGTGCTCTCCACCCTCGACCCCGAACTCGGCGCCCTCGTCCACACCGAACTGACCGAGCGCGGCGTCGAGATTCTCACCCGCACCACCGTCGCCTCGATCGAGAAGACCGCCACCGGCCTCGCCGTGCACGCCGACCACGACGGCACACCTCTCACCCGCACCGCTGACGTCGTCCTCCTCGTCGTCGGCGTGAAGCCGAACACCGACCTGCTCGCCCGCGCCGGAGCGTCTCTCGGCGCCGGCCGCGCGGTCGTCGTCGACGAGGCGATGCGCACGGGCCTGCCGCACGTGTTCGCGGCAGGCGACGGAGTGACCACGCACCACCGTCTGCTCGGCAGCACCTACCTGCCGCTGGGCACCACGGCCCACAAGCAGGGACGGGTGGCCGGCGAGAACGCTCTCGGCGGCGATGCCCGGTTCGCCGGCTCGGTCGGCACGCAGGTCGTGAAGGTCTTCGACCTCGTCGCCTCCCGCACCGGCCTTCGCGAGCACGAGGCCCTCGCCGCGGGCTTCGCGCCGGCGACGACGAGCGCGGTCGCGGACGACCACAAGCGCTACTACCCGGGCGCGCAGCCCATCACGATCCGCATCACCGGCGACACCCGCGACGGACGTCTGCTCGGCGCGCAGCTCGTCGGACGCCTCGGCACCGAGACCGCCAAGCGCGTCGACACGTACGCGACCGCCCTGTTCGCCGGGCTCACCGTCGAGCAGGTCTCCGACCTCGACCTCTCCTACACACCCCCGCTCGGCTCCCCCTGGGACGCCGTGCAGATCGCCACCCAGACCTGGACCCGCACCACCACCGGAAGCAGCATCCCCGCATGACCGAGAAGCCCACCGTCCTCTTCCTCTGCCAGCACAACGCCGGCCGCTCCCAACTCGGCGCAGGCCTGCTCGAAGTCCTCGCCGGCGACCGCTACACCGCCACCTCCGCCGGTCTCTCCCCCGCCGAGACGGTGAACCCCGCGATCGCTGCGACCGTCGCCGAGCTCGGCCTCGACATCAGGAACCACATCCCCCGCGCCGTCACCGTCGAGGACCTCGAGAACGCGGACATCGTCATCACCATGAAGCCCGGCCTCACCCTCCCCGCAACGCCGACCGGCCGATTCCTGGAGTGGAAGTTCCCCGACCCGACCGACTGGAGCACCGAGAACGTCCGCCCCCTCCGCGAGGCCGTCGCCGCCCGGATCCAGACCGAACTCCTCACCTAGACGCGTCAGGCGGCCGCAAGGGCGATGGTGGGTCTGCTCCTCGATGGCGACTCTGGACCCTGCTGCAGAAGCGGGGTGACGGGATCGTTCGGCCGGGGCGGGGTGGGGTTGAAGGTCGTCTGGTCACGGAAGATCGCCCAGATGACGTTCATACGGCGCCGGGCGAGAGCGATCAGAGCCTGCTTGTGCGACTTCCCCTCCTGGCGTTTCCGATCGTAGAACGAGCGCGAGACCGGGCAGTTCCTCGACGCGATGAACGCCGCCTGGAAGCAGGCGTTCAACAGCCGCCGGTCATAGCGACGTGGCCGGTGATGGTTGCCGGAGATCTTCCCGGAGTCCCGCGGCACGGGAGCGAGACCCGCGAAGCTGGCCAACCGGTCGGGCGTCTCGAACGCGGCGAGGTCAGTACCGGTCGCGGCAAGGAAATCCGCGGCGAGCCTGCGCCCGAACCCAGGAATCGACACCAGAAGATCCGCGGATCTGCTGTCCTGCAAAGCGGCTTCGATCTCCCCGTCGAGCTCGGCGACCTCGTCGCGGATGCGGAGGAGATCACGCGCGGACCGGCTCACCAGCCGAGCCGCTGCCCCCTCCCCCACGACGACCGATGTCTGCTCGCGCGCGGCTTCCACCGCCGTCTTCGCGACCGCCGCGGATTTCCAGCAGCCCTGTCCCTTCAACCACGCCGCCAGCCGGCTCTCCCCCATGCGCCGGATCGCACCGGGGGTCGCGTACCGGGTGAGCAGCACCAGAGGTCCCCTGGTCGTCGCGTAGTTGAATGCCCCCTCGAGCGACGGAAAGTAGTGGACCAGGATGGCGCGCAGGCGATTCACGGCGCGGGTGCGATCGTGCACCAGGTCTTCTCGTCGCGCCGAGAGCAGGCGCAGTTCCGCCGTGACCTCGTCGGCCTGGCGCATCAGCGTCACGTCTCGCCGGGTCCGCGCTTGGTCGGCGATGATGACCGCGTCCTTCGCGTCTGTTTTGGCTTCGCCGCGGTAGGCGCCCGAGGCGTGATGCACGACGCGGCCCGAGATGTAGAACAGCGGCTGCGCATGCGAGTGCAGGAGCGTCTGCAGCAGCCCTGTCCCGCCGTGGTTGAGGTCCGTTGCCCAGGCGACGTCGGTGCCGCCTGGCAGGGAGGCGACGTCTCCCATCAGGGTCAGGATCGCCGTTTCTCGGTTCTTGAACCGTTGGGAGAGCAGCTTGGTTCCGTTGGCGTCGATGACGACGCAGTGGTGTTCGGTCTTGCCGGCGTCGATACCGGCCCAGAGTTGGGGCACGCAGGGTCCTTCCGTTGAGGGTGCGGTGCGCCGTGAACGACCTTGCCGGCATGTCCTTACGGGGCGATCTGGTCGCGTTTCTCAATGAGCGGTCCTGCCGTTGCGGGGTCCCGGGCGGCTAATCACGGCGTGCCATCAGTCGGCTGAAGGCGGTCAGCCATACCCGGGACCCCTGGCGCGTTCCGGAGCCTACAACTGCCCCGGATCCACGGAAATAACGGTAAGGAAGGCGGTTCTCCGCCCTAGCAACCGGAGGGCGCAGTGCAACCCGCAGGGCGGCGGTGGAGAGAGTTTCGGCGCGATGTGAGGGAGCAAAGCTCCCGCGTGCCGAAAGTCTCGGAGGAGCCGGTGGCGCAGCCACTTGAACGGAGCCCGTAGGTAGCTACGACCGCAGCGAAGCGGAGGGAGCCGCCGAAGGCTTCACGGCAAAAAAGGGTGTGAGCCCGTAGGGCGACCAACGGCGGCCGGCGCAGCCGGGCGACCTCCTGGCGGCGCTCCGTCGCCGCTGCACGAGCGCAGCTCGCGCCCGCCTTGTCATAGCCGGACCGCCCGCGGCCGCCGATGTCACGATGTGTCCATGAGAGAACGCACGGTGATAGCGGTCGTCACCTCGAGCGTGACGGAAGAACCGGACATCACCCTCGACGGACGTCCCATCGGGGATTTCGTGACCGACGACGATCCGGAGGGTACGGGTGACGTCTTCACGGCTCCCTGGGGCGAGTGGCATCCGTTCCTCCTCTCGCTTCTCGGAGAAGGACCATCGGTCGTCACGGCCATGCTTCCTGGCCGGATCGCGCTGGCCAGCTGCGCGTCCTGCGGCGACTCCAGCTGCGGCATCCTCTTCAGCGCAGAACTCCTGCGCAGCGACGAGATCGTCCAGTGGAAAGACTCCCGCTGGGAGTCAGAGACTCTTCGACCGCTTCCACCTCCATCAACGTTTCTCGGCCGGCTCAGCCGGCGGCTTGGCTTCGGCGTGACCGACGAGTTCGCCGGATGGTGTCCGAACGGAGAGCTTGTTCGTACCCTCACCTTCGAGAGGGAGCAGTACGACGGCGCAATACGCGAGGCACTGCGTCTGACGTGACCCGCAGTGACACGAGCGCAGCTCGTGCCTCCCGGAACGGGAATCCTGGGGAGTGTGAGGGGCCCGCCCCTCACGAGCTACCTACCTAGGTATCTAGGTAGGTAGCTCGCAACCGTTCAGCTCGCGGCGGCCGCCTCGGTGGCGGCGGTACGGGCTGCCTCGACTTCGGCGGCGGTGTGGTGTCCCTGCACGTCGGCGTAGTTCACCTTGTAGGGGCGGGTTCCGTCGTTCCAGTCGAGCGCGACGGTCACGCTCTTGGGGTTCACGCGGGTTACGACGTGCCAGCCGAACCGGTGCTTGATCAGGTCGCCCTTGGCGATCGTGTCGCGGCTGTGGATCGTGACCTCTCCGGCGGCGGCCTGCGCCTCGCGGACCGCGGTCCAGTAGGCGTGCTCGTCCTCGAGCTGCGCCCGCTGGGTCAGCAGTCGCTCCCGGTAGGCACCGGTCGCGGGGCTGGTCGTCTCGATGTACCCGCCGCCGAAGTTGTGCGAGCTGCCCTCGATCTTCCGGCTGTACCCGCGAATGTCGGTTGCGATCCGGTCGATGCGGCGGGCGACCATTCCGGGCGCGTAGCGGTGATCGGTGATCTTGGCTGCGACGTCGGCGCGGGCACGGGCGCGGGTGGCTTCGCGGTCGGCCTCGACGCTGCGGCCCATCGCGGCATCCGCCTTGGCGATCGCGTTGCGGTGCCGGTTCTCGGAGTGGTGGCCGATCTTGATCGGCTCGCCTCCCTCGGGGAGCCGGTCGAGTGCGCGGCGCGCGGCCGTGTCGGCGTTGTCCGCGTCCGCGGCGCGCCGGTCGGCCTTCGCGTCGAGCGCGTCGACGCGGGCGGCCTGGCGCTCGGTCTTGTCCGCCTCGACCTCGGCAGTGGGCCGGAACGTCTCGTCAGCGTCGATCGTGACCTCGTGGCCGGCCTCGCGCAGCGCGGTCGCGGCACGGTTGATGGTCCACCACTTCGGGAGGCGGTCGCGGGATTGCGGGACGTACCAGGCGCCGATGGAGCGGCCCCAGCGCCAGCCGTTCGCCTTGAGGATCTCGGCGGTGCCGTCGCCGCGGCTGGTGCCCTCGATGATCGTTCCGGCCTCGGGGGTGTGGGTGATGGTGAGCATGTCGGTTCTCCTTCTAGGGTCGATGATCAGTCGTTGGCGAGGTAGTCGGCGGGCGTCTCGCTGCGGTCGTGCAGCGAGTAGGCGGCGGGGTACAGGTCGAGCGCTCGGGCGACCGCGACCGGCACGACGACATAGGCACCGGAAGCCGTGTAGCCGATGCGATCCGCGGGCAGCGGCGCGACGGGCTCGAAGTGCTGCAACGTCACCCCGGCCACCGCGCGACCACCGCTGCGGGTGACCAGGCGCACGGCGGGCGTCTGCTCGGTCACCGGGTCGTTGCCACCGGCGCCGACGATGACCACCTGACGCGCGGTCCGGCTGATGCCCTCCGCCCCGGGGCCGTGGTACTCGCCCTTGATGACCTCGGTACGGGTGCCGCGCTGCTGGCTCATGGTGTGTCTCCCTCTGGCTGATCGTTTTTCTTTGCCTCTCCGGCGGGGAAGACCGTTTGAGTGGAGGCGGCGGAGTGACGCCGATCACGGGCGAAATAAGCCCGCAGGGCGCGTCTGGGATCGGTGGCACGCAGCCGCTGGAGCGAAATAGGTTGAAACCGCGGAGAGGTGAAGAAAACGCAGGGGAATGGGCCGCGCAGCGGCCTCCCTCCCCCGGCATCGCCGGTGCCGCATCTAGCGGCCCCCGGAACGGGTAGCGGAAGAACGATCAGCAGCGCCCTACGGTGGGCGCATGCCTCCGCGACGCGCCCTCCGTCGCACGGATCGACGCCGGTTCTCGGGCCTGGTCTCACTCTCGGCCGTTGTGGCACTGCTCTCGGGATGCGTCGGTGACGTCCCCGGCCCTTCACCGACCTCGTCAGTCGTCTCCGCAGCGCGAGTGGATACCCGTCCGCTGTTCGATGAGGCGATGGCAGTGAGCATCACGCCGGGTGTGCGCGAGGTGGCGCGCGCGACAGAGGACTGGTGCTTCTCAGAGGGAGGAGGGAACCAGCTCTTCGGATCGGCGTCTGAGCTCTCGACCGTCTGTCTCTTCGGCGGCGGAATCGTGTTCGCTCTGAACGACACCGACCAGCAGGCGGCAGCCGCTGCCGTGGATGAGTTCCTCGCCACCAACGACATGTTCGGCCCGGGAGGAACGGTCGTTGACTCCCTCGTCGGGGTCGACCTAATGCAGGGCGGCGAACTCACCGGCGGCGGCGGGCGCAACCTCCCCGGGGGAGGTGCTCAGGGAGCGGCGACCGTGCGTTGGACACTCGTAGCCGCCTCCCGCTTCCAGGTCAGCGGCCTCCCGTTGTCTGAGGGGTTTAATCGCCAGTCCTACGAGGGAACGATCACGGAGTCGACTCCCGCAGAAGTGAGCGCGACGGGTGCCTCGTTCGTCCTGACCGTCCACATCTCCTGGCGGTACTTCTCGGGCAAGCGTGCCTAGCCTCCCTCCCCCGATTTCGCCGGTACCGCATCTAGCGACCCCCGGAACGGGTAGAGGAAGAGCGCAAGCTGCTGACGGGCGCCGCCGGCAGTGGGTCTAACGGCTTCGGTCGCCGCGGTCCGGCGCCTGCGTCGGCGTCGTGGTGGGGAAGCTGCGGGTGACGGTCGCTCGTGCTTGTGCGAGGGCCGTGTCGATTAGGGGTTCTCCGAACGCGGTGCGCGACTTATCGACGTCGAGCGTGCGCGGCTGCCCTTCGGCGGAGGTGCTGTAGCGCCGGTAGCGCATAACGGTCAGTCCGGTGTCGGCCAGCTGCTCGGCGGCGACCTCGGGGAGGGAGCGGCCGCCGGGGGCCGGCGTAGACGCCGCGGGCGTACTCGCTGGGCACCCATCGGCCACCGAGCTCGTCGGCGCCGTCGAGGGCGCGTTCGTAGGACTGCTGCCAGCGGCCGGCGATCCGCGACTCCGACAGCTCGAACGGGACCTCCACGTCGATGACCTCGACGCTGTAGCCGACGGATCCGAGTCGCTGCCCCAGCTCGACGGCCTTCTCAGGCGAGGAGAGCACGGTGTCGATCACGACGTTCAGCCCGTCCCGCACCGCTTCGTTGCGGACGCGGATCGCGAGCTGCGAGGACTCCTCGTGCACGAGGGAGGCCAGCTCGAGCGGGAAGAACCGCTCCCCCGCCGCCTCAGCGGCGCGAACCTCGGACGGCATGATCGCGCGGTCGTAGCTGCCGTCCTTGATCGCCTCCGTGAGCAGGGCGCGCTTGAACTCGTCCGCGTCAACGGTGAACGCCGCGGTCGGCGCCGAGCACGTCCGCGAGCACGGTCGACTTCCCGGCCCCGGGCGGGCCAGCGAGGATGATCGCCTTCCGCTCCGCGCGGACGTCGGGGAACTCGTCGCGGTAGGCGGCGACCAGGCGGCGACCAGGCGGTCGTGCAACTGCCGCCGCGCGGCGCGCGGCCGATCCACGCCGTCAGGTTCGCGGACGAACCAGTCGCGGTTATTGACCGTCGCCCGATCGCTGGTAGGGCTCAGCGGGCCACCGGCCCGAGCCCACTCGCGCACCGTCTCGCAGTGCGCGGCGATCGCTGACGAGTCCTCGCCCGTCACCGACCTTGCTCGCTGTAGCGAGTCAGGATCTCGTCGTACATCTCCGCGTCGATCAGGTGCTCACTGAACGCGCGCCCGACGTCCTCGAACTCCCCCGCGTCCGCGGTCGTCCAGTCGAAGCCGTCGCTGGGCGAGCCGGGTCGATAGGACCAGCGGCCGAGCTCATCGATGGTCTGCTCGCGCGTCAGCTCGCCCGCGTCGTAACGCTGGGCTATTTCGTACGTGGTCGCGCCGGAGAAGCCGGGGCGCACGTCCGGCACAGCGGCCGCGGACTTCAAAGCACTGTTCACGGAGGGCTGAGAGATACCGATCAGACGCGCGAGCTGCCTCTGCGTGGTGTCCTGCGCGGCCCGGCGCAGCTCCCGCAGGTACGACACTCTCGTCACGACCTGACGGCTGCGCAGCCGGCGAACGGTGTCCCCATCGGGCATCTGAGCGATCGCCATGGCAACCACCTCCTATAGATCATTCTATCAAAGGACCGTCACGGTCTGTGAAAAGACCCAAGCGGAGGGCGTGCTCAAGGATGGCGGCCGTGGACGTCTCCCCCAAGTCTGTTACTTACAGACCAACAGACTTCCGAATCTCGGCCTCTGACCCGCCCGCGATCTGATCACGTCTCTCGAGAAGAAGATCGATCGCCACTCGGATGAGGGTGTTCTCCGTGATTCGCTCGGTCCCGGCGGGCCTGGTTCGCGTGAGTCGACGCGCGTGCGCAGTCAGCGCGGTGTACTGATCGTCTCGGATCTTCGCTTCTTTCCTGGCGAAGGACCGGTAGCCGGCTCCCTCAACCGGGTCCTGTCGAGTTGCAGAGGCGTCGTCTTCCACTCCCGGCGACTTCGACGGCTGAAGAGGCTTCACCACCTCTGGGGATGCTTCGGGGGGAGTGAGAGACAGATCCGCCTGAGGCGGCGTAGACAGCATTGCGCTGAGGTCCTGACGGGCCATTAGGAGCTCCTCGTGGTCGAGTGCGCCCAGATGGAGGTGAGCTCCAGGGCGACTGCGTTGTAGTCGTAGATCGCATTGGCGGTTTGCCTGGTGTCGGGGTACTGCGTCACAACGTCTCCGGTGAGCGGCGAATCGCTGATCGATTTGTACTGTCGGATGTGTTGCTTGAAGCGAGGGAGCTTGAGGGTTACATCCACGAGATTGACCCAGTCTTCGAGGAGGTTCGGTACACGCATGTCCACCTTGCCGAGCAGGACTCGGTACGGAACATCGCGCGGCTCGATGAGCTTGCTGATCGTGTTGCGCGTCGGATCGACAGCAAGCGCTTCTGGAACCATGGGCACGATGGCGAAGTCGGAGACATCGAGAACGGCACCGAGGATCGCCGTATCAGTCAGGTTCCCTGGTGTATCTACGAAGACCACGTCGTACGGCAGCTCCCGCAGGCGTGTGAGCGTGTTGGGGTCGGTGTTCTCCGCGAAGTCGAAGGGCAGCCGCTCCCCCGCCCGAGCCGCCCACATGGTGGTCGACTGTTGGGGGTCGACGTCGACCACGAGCACTCGCGCGTTCTTGGCGGCGACGGCCGCAAGGTTCATCAGACTCGTCGTCTTCCCGACCCCGCCTTTCTGATTTGCCAGGGACACGATGCGCATGGATGCTCCTCTCACTTCCCTAGTTACAGACTACCAAAGTTCGGCTCAAGATCCCAAACTTCGGAAGTCTGTAACTTACGAAGTACGTGGTCGACCGCTACCCTCAATGGTCCGAGTTGCACGTGGTCGCCCTCCGAGCAGCGCTGGGCCATCGACAGATGCTTGCGACGCAGCTCTCTTCTAACGCTTGAGCTCGGTTCGTTCCACTAGGTCCAGGTGGCACGCGGAACTTCCCCGCTGCCGCTTCCGGCAACTTCGGCCGTCAGCTAAGTCTGTGATCTACAGAATTACAAAGTCTGTAACTCTGTAGATCGGTCCTCTTCCGTCTCCCTGACGCACTGAGCTCCCGTCTTACGAAGTGACTTACAGAGTTCGTGATTCTGAAACTTACAGACGACGGCACGGTAACGTGGGAACAAAGTTACAGACTTTGGATTTTTGGATCTTCCGAAGTTTGGAAGTCACACCGCAATGTGGTTCACGTCTCCGTACGCCTGCAGCTGCGGTCAGTGCGCGAACGCCGTCGCCAGTTCGCCCCAAGGGGTTGTGGAGCGTCGGGAGAGCGCGCCGCGCTTCATCGTCCGGACGGGTCCCTTGGGGATCCCGGCGAGTCCGACGCCGACAGCGGAGCGGCCGTGGCGCTTGGTCACGGCATCGATGGTCGCGCCGAGGCCCTTGGTGTCGAGGGCGGGGTCGAAGACGTCGAGGAAGTCGTGGGAGTTCTTGGGGGAGAGGTTGGTGAGGATGACGCTTGCGCTGTTCCGAGCGCACGGTGGAGGTGGTGGAGGCAGACGGTGACGACGCCCCAGATCTGGAGGTCGCTGAGCTCGGGGACGAGGATCGACGAGTACTCGGAGTTCTCGGCCCGCAGGATGACGCCGCCGGGGGAGAGTTCGAGGCGTTTGACGGTGAGTTCGCCGTCGAGGATCGCGACGACGACGTTGCCGTGCTTGGGGGAGAGGGAGCGATCGACCACCAGTTCGTCGCCGTCGCTGATGCCGGCGCCGATCATGCTCTCCCCGGAGACGCGGACGATGAAGGTCGACGTCTTGTCGCGGATGAGGTGGTCGTTGAGGTCGAGGGAGCCGTCGAAGTAGTCCTGCGCAGGGGAGGGGAACCCAGCGGCTACCGCGTCGCCGGCGACGAGGAATGCGATCGCCACGGCGTCCAGCGCCGGAGTCGAGATCCGCTCCACGATCGTCACACTCATCTCGATACCTCCTATTGTGTTCGAACATCTGTTCGATGTAGGTCGAGTGTAAGTCGGAGGGTCCGACAGCGCTCCTGGGCACCAATGGTTCGGCCGCTGGGTGGAGCCGTCTCGGGCGCGTCGAGCTCGTCGGGAATCCATGTCGACGTCGAGGGGCAACGTCGGGGCTAGGCAGCGGTGGAGGACCACCAGAGCGATCCGGGAGCGAGCATGCCGGTGCGTCCCCAGTGCAGCGCCTCGCGGTGATCGCCGCGGCCGGCGGCGTCGCGGGGGTAGAGCGGCCAGATGCGCTCACCGGGAGTGGTGTCCTCGAACAGGGGTCGGCTCGACACGTGTCGGCGTCGTGGGCGTTGCCTGGGGGAGGAGGAGCGGTGGGTCAGTTCGGCTTGCCACCAGGCCCAGACCTCGCGCTCGACGTCGTAGCGGTGGGCGCGATCTGCGAGGGCTCCGTCGACGCCGAGGATGCGAGCTGCGGCAGTGCGGAGGTCGCGCTTGGCGCGGGTCCACCCGGTCGTGTGCTTGATGATCAGCCGGTGTGTGCGTAGGCGGGAGAGAGCAGTGGCGGCGGTGCGGGTGGTGACTCCGAGCAGCGTGGCGGCGGCGTCGAGGGCGAGGGTCCCTTCGCGACGCAGCAGAGCGTAGGTCTTTCCTGCCAGGTGTCCCAGGCCAGCGCGAGTGAAGAGATCGTGCCGGGTGTCGGTGAGGTCTACTTCGAGCATGGTGAGGAGCATGGTTCGTTCGGTGAAGATCGGACCGGGGGGGCGGGGGTTATTAATGGATGTGGCCGGACCTTGCAGTGAGCCTGTGGAGAAGTGTTCGGACAATCGCCATTCGCTGGCGTTCGAGCCGTCCGCGCGGACGGCGAGCTGCACGTAGCCGTCTTCGCGGAGAGTCCGCAGGGCGCTGGCCGCGGTGGTGCGGCCCAGGCCCGCGAGGAGGGCGAGGTCTCGGATGGACGCGGCGACGGTGCGCTTGCCGGTGTGCAGGGTCAGGTAGGCCAGCGCGGTGAGAATCGTCTTCTCCGACGTCGCCCGCTCACTCCGGCCCCACCGGCCCGGGCTCACCCGGAACCGCTCGAGGAGAGCGCTGACGGAGCCGACGAGGCTCTCCAGCTCCACCAGGTCGCCCGGCTCGCGCTCGGACGGGAGAACGGCGTGCAGCGCCGCGTACTGGAGCGCCTTCTGCCACTGCCGCGTCAGGCGCTCGGCCGCTTCGTCCCGCGAGCGCGGACGGCGGTGGCCGCGACCGGTGTTCTTGGTCCGGAAGTGCTCCATCCCGGGAGCGGTCCGCGCGGCGTGCTCGACGTCGGTCAAGGACCAGCCGGCGTGCGCCGCGGAGAGCAGACACATGAACGCCGTCCACGACGGATTCGCGCCGCCACCCGCCGTCGCCATGTGCCCGGCGCCGGCAGCGCTGAGCTGGCGGTGCGCCCGATGCGCAGTCGTCGCGGCGACCGGGGGAGCGGCGTCGACAGACCGGGGCGGGCGGGACGCTTGCAGCGCAGTAGTCACGGACTCGACCGCGGCCACGGTGACGGTCGCGTCCAGCAGCTCCTCCACGCGGCCGCGGAGAACGCTCGAGAAACTGCCGTCGCGGTGCGGGGACAGCGGCGGTCGAGCGGCGCCGGTGCGGGGGTTGCAGAGCATCCCGTGATCCAGCGTGCGGAAGTTCGCGCGAGCAGCGATCGCCAACTGAGCCACCAACTCGGCCGGCGCACCCTCGGCGAGTGCGATCCACAGGTGCCGGCCGCCGGTCCCTGAGGACTGGCACACCAGGTGGGCCACATGGTGCGCGTCCAGAACGGCGGAGAGCGCGTCGCAGTCGTCTGCGGCCTGCTCCATGAGGTCGGCGTCGACGCCGTGGGAGTCCTTGCCGTCGAAGTCGAAGCAGAGCAGCCGGAACGTGCCTGTGTCGTCCGCAAGGTAGACCGCCCAGGGAGTGCTCGGGGCGACTGGAGAAATCAGGAACGCCATGGGATACGCGTTCTCATCCACGCGCCCGTAGGCGTCGCGGCGCATCGTCCGGACAGTGCCGCGCGGGCTCAGCCGACGCGTCAGGGACCATGCGTCACCGCCGAGCGTCGACGAGCTGCTACGGCGCGCCGAAAGATCCATCATTGAATCTCTCAGCCCGTCGTGTAATCTTTCGGGCATAGAGAAGCCTCCCGTGAGGGTGGTGACTTGATTAGCTCGGACCCGTTGCTTTGGTCGGTGTCGGGGTACGAGCTACGAAACTTGGTGAGGCCCGCTTCGGCGGGCCTCCTTCGTTTAAGCGGCGGAGATGTGCGCCTCCTGGTCGATATCGAACGTCGGTGCCAGCACGGGCAGGCGCCCGGTGGAGTCGCGGAGCTGATCTGCCAGAAGCTCGAAGTACAGCGAGCGGGAGACGCCTGAGGCCTTGGCGGCGCCGTCGACGTCGTCCTTCAGCACGTGAGGCATCTGAAACTCGACGGGCACGGTGACGGCGCCGTTGCGCGCGCGTCGCTTCTGCTTGATCGGAGCCATGCCACCAGAGTGGTGATTTAACCCCGGGATTGTGCGCGCCACGCCGCGCGTAGGGCGGATCAATCCCGGGATTAGGCGCGATTGCTGCCGAGGGACAGGGGCGTCAGCCCAAGTCGCGCCGTGACGGCCACTACCTGCCGGGGCATGAGACTCCCGTCGAACAACCATGTCGGCACTCTACCAAAATAGGTGCCGCCCCCGTACCGATTCAGGTACACCGTCCAGAGGGTCAGCCAGGACTCTGCAACCACTCACGAACCGAGGCGTCGAATACGTCCGGCGCGACGTTGTACTCCCAGGCATGCGCAGCGGGCGGGAGCAGGGCTAGCGCGCTCCGCTCGGCGTTCACGCTCACGAAGGCCCGTGACAACGAGGCAGGCACCTCCCGATCTCCTTCTGAGTGGATGAGGAGGGTCGGAACGGTGAGTCTCGGTCCTTTGGTCCAGTCCAGGGCATCGAAATCGATGGGCCCGGGAAGTCCTACGAGGGCGCTGAGGGGGCGAGTGGAGAGCGCGAACGTCCCAAGCGCACCCACCGCCGATGGCAGATGAGCACGGCGCGCTCCAGCCCGAATGACCTGCCGCCAGTCGGTGGCGGGCGCGATGAGGACGAGGGCGGTGATGAGTTGGCGGTGTCGAGACCGCTCGGTGAGTTGAAGTGCGATGCCGCCACCGAGGGACCAGCCGAACAGAACGATGCTGTGCGCTCCGTGCTCCACGGCGTAGTTGATCGCAGCATCGACGTCATCCCATTCGGTTTGACCGAGAGTCGACGCCCTGTTCTTCGCTGGTGGCCCATCTCCGTCACCTCGGAACGAAGGAACGAGCGACGTGTAGCCGAGCTTGCGTGCTGCCGGGACTGAGCGCAGCGCGGTGATGCGGGTGGTGCGTATGCCGTGCACGTGGATCGCCCAGGTTGTTTCGCCCTCGCCGCCGGTCGACGGGAAGAGCCACGCCGGACATGGGCCTGTTGGCGCGTCGACGTGAATCTCGCGCACGCGCGGGTCGATGTCCTCAGGACGTGCGAAGACGTGCCCGGTCCATCGGCCTTCGTGAGCGGTAGAGAGATCGCCGCCGGTGACTCGAAGAACCTCGCGCCGAACGGTCCGCTCGATCGCGTCGTGATGAAGGATCCGGCCGACGAGCGCGTGGCCCCAATCGGAGTCGAACCAGAAGCCGTACTCGCCGTCGTGAAGGGTTTCGGGCGTGGCGTGGAGAGTGAGGCTGTCCGGGGTCGCCGAGAGGACCTGCACGGTCCTCTTGCGCCCGGGCATCACGACTCGCCGCCCCAGGACGACACCGACGCCTGCCAGCAGGGACAGGGCAGTCACAGCGGCTCCCGCTACTCCTACGACAGCTCTCACGCCGCCTTGCCGGGCGCTCATCGAGTCCAAGCTCTTGTGGTCGCGGGGGAGGGGAGCTGTTCCATCACGATGGCCTCCGCCGCTGCAACGTGACGAGCGTCGGCTGGTGTCAGACGGCCGCGGTGAGCGTTCTCGAAGTCGCGTAGCGCGATGACCAGGTCGTACACGACCGCGATCGATGATTCGTCTCGAGCGCGACTTGACCCGTTCGTAGTCGGCGTCACCGCGAGTCTGCCGGCGAGGCGGCGAAGTCGCCGTGCATGCCGACTGAGTCGTGCCTCGCGCATGGCCTTCTGCAGAGTGAATGAGGCGATTCCGGTGACGATGAGGATCACGCCGCAGTAGAACAGGAAGTCGAACGCGTTCCGCAGGAGGACGCGGAAACCGAGGTCGGTGATCTCGAAGTGGTCGAGGGACAAGACGATGATCTCGTCGATGCAGGCGAGGATGACGAGGCTGCTGCCTGCGACGAAGAAGCCGTAGGAGCGCGCTTTTCTGCGACGGAGACCAAGCAGGAGCATCGTCGAGATGGCGAGGATCGCCGTCATGTAGATGCTGGCGTAAAGCCAGGAACTTGTCTGGGAGATGTGCTCGGTGATGAAAGTTTTCGAGGTGGGTTCCTTGTCGGTGATGAACAGGAACGGCACGACGAAGGACACGAGCATGGCGGCGAGGATGAGCTTCCTCGTCCAGAATCGCGGGGTGCTGCGGGACTGAAGGAGGGCTGCTCGCATGACCAACCAGAACGCGGTGGTCGCCAGGACGTTCTGGGCGAGGTTGATGTAGTTCTCGCCACCGAGGAACCGGTCCATTCCGGGGTGGACTCGGGTGAGGAGCGCAAGGGAGCCGACTCCGCTCGCGAGCCAGGACAACCGGCTCGAGGGCTGGGAGACAGCAGCGGGGATCCGGGCGACGAAGACGACGGCGAGGACCGCAAGAGCGATCAGGGCTAGAGCCTGCATCTACCCGAAGACCTCCTCGTCCTCCCGGAAACGAGGACGCAGGAGTGAGCGGGAAAGAAGATGGGCGAGGTGCTCTGCTTCGCCTTCGAGGATGCGCCGGTCCCCATCGACGTTCTCGAGGTCCTCCAAGCCGCCTGCTTCTAGGAGCCGGCCGCGCACGACTCCGTTCGTCCCCCGATAGGAGGCGACGGAAGAGTCGTCCCCAAGGACGTTGCAGCCGGGGTGGCGGAGGGCGATATGAGCGAGTTCGTGCAGGATGCAGTGCATCTGGTAGAGCCGGGTATCGGTCGAGCGGTAGAGAATCTGGGCCTCGTCGGGGAAATCGACCCAGAGAGCTGTGAGCGTCTGCCAGTCATCGTCGTCGATGGCATCGACGTGGATCGGTTTGCCGTGCAGGTCAGAGACATGCTTGAGGAGGGCATCCAGGGTCTGATCGTCCTGGAACCGATTCTCCTCGAACGTCTGCGTCGTGCGTGTGGCGACGTCGGCGTGTTCGAACCACAGGGCTTCGTTGCTCTGGGTGGTGCTCATTCGGTAGTGCGCTCCTTCGGAGTTCGCTCGATCGACAGAATCGCCTTGGTCACGGCGGCGAGCTGCTTCGCGTTCATGCCCCCAAGCGCTCGAGCACTGACCGAGGTGGCTCCGGTAGCCAGTAGCGCCCGGTGGAAGCGGATCTCCGCTTCGATGAGCTCGCTGGCTTCGTCTTCACGCCTTGCAGTCAGGTACTCGTAGCTGACGCCGAAGAACTCGCTGAGACCGACGAGCAGATTGACCGGGAGCCGCGTGGAGCCCTCCAGCTCAAGCAGCTCATCCCAGTCCTTCGGCTCGAAGCTGATGTCGCGACCGCGGATGGACTGAACGAGGGCGTCAAGCGTGAAAATCTGAGCATCCGCACTCGTCGGCCCTTCGGCGAGGAATCGGAGTCTTCGAGCGAACTCCCTGCCGTCGATGCGCTCAGCAGTGAGCTCTCCGCCACCGTCTTCCGGGTTCGGAGAAGACGCGAGCTGCAGCACTTCGTACGGTTCGACCCCGAAGGCTCCAGCGAGCTTCTCGATGTCGTTGGTGGTGAACGGCGCTTCGCCGCGCAGACGGATGTAGAAGTAGTTCGCCGAGATGCCTGCAGCACGGATGAGTTCAGTGTTGGTCAGCCGTGCACGATCGCGGAGCGTCTCGACCGCGCGGACCACGCGTCGCGAAAAGTCCGTCGGTCCCGGCGCCGGTCGTCTAGCCACCCCTGGAATGTACCAAAGATGATATAAGCCCATTTCGGTAACCGAGCCGGGTTGCAATAGCTACCGAAATCGGTAGTTTTGTCGGGTGCCCGCTTCTTCGTCTCGGTACTCAACCGTCTTGCTCGCCCTCATCGCCTCCCTCCTCGTGAGCGGCTGCTCGTCGACTTCGCCAGGTGAGGCGTCACGTGAGAACGAGTCACCGCAGACCGCCTCACCTCTCCCCAACACCCGACTCTCATCGCCGACGCCGACCTCTGAGGGCGTACAACCGGTCGACACGGAGCCGTCCCCAGAACCGTCTCTCATGAGCTCAGCCGTCGCGATTGCGACGGAAGCGGTGGTGGCGTTCTGCCGTCCAACGCTCGGTTACGACACCTGGATCAGCGAGCTCTACCCGTTTTTGAGCCAGCGGGCGGCAGGGGCCTACGAGACGGTCGACCCGGCAAACGTGCCCTGCACGAGCCTCACGGGCGCTGCGACCGTCCGCGACGGTGACGGCGCGTTTACGATGCGCATCCTCGTCCCCACCGACGCGGGGGAGTACTCCGTGTACGTCCACCGCACCAGCGAGAGCACTCCCTGGGCCGTCGAGCAGATCACCCCTCTGGCCTCGGAATAGCCGAATGCAGAAGGGTGGAATGGGGGTACTGGCGGCGGTCATGGTGCCCGTCGTGGCGGTCGCAATGCTGTTGTGGGTGCTGTTCTTCGGCGGCTCTGCTGCCGCGGCATGCCTGCCGGGCGGGGGGCCCGTCAACGTCTCCGCCATCCCTGCGGACGCGAAGGTCGGCGCCTACGGGCACGACCAGCTCGTGAACGCTGCACTGATCGTGAACGCGGGAGCCGCGAAGGGGCTCGGCGCGGACGGGCAGACGCTCGGCGTGCAGACAGCGATCGGGGAGTCATCCCTGGTGAACATCACCTACGGGGACGGTGCGATCAACCCGGACGGGTCAGTTGCCGACTCGATCGGACTGTTCCAGCAGCAGTCGAGCTGGGGCACCGTTGAGCAGCGAATGGACCCGACCACCTCGGCGGGCTTCTTCTACGACCGCCTCGTCGCGATCGAGGGCTGGCAGTCGATGGAGCCCTCGATCGCGATCAACAAGGTCCAGCGCAACGCCGACCCGAGCCACTACACGAAGTACCGCGCCGACGCCGTGGGGATCATGACCTACCTCAACGGCCTCGGCAGCAGCACGACCGCACCTGCGACGACCGCTGCACCGGTCGATGTTCCGTCTACGCCGGCCAGCACCGCACCTGCGACGGCTGCGCCGATCGGTGGATGCGTCGACGTATCTGGCGACGCGCAGGCCCTCGCAGCCGGCCTCGTGACGGCGATAGAAGAGGGGCGCCTGCGACTGCTCGAGGAAAGGTACGCGCAGCAGATCCGCGACATGGCCGCCGGCACCGCGAAGGAGAACTGCGGCATCGACGTGCGGATCCTCCAGATCATCACGATCGCTCTGAACACGTTCGAAAAGGTGGGCGTCTCCGACCTCAACCGCCAGTGCACCGAATCCCTCCTGGGCGCCGGCACCGGCTCCTCGCACTGGATCGACGGCGGCGGCCACGCGGTCGACTTCTTCTCTTTCGATAACACCGCGACGACCGGTTGCGACGCGAACGCGCTCAAGCTCCTCGACGTCCTCGACCCGCAGGTGCCCGCGGGCTCTCGCGCCGGGCAAATTCAGTGCCGCTCGACCAGCTATGAGCACATCACGCAGTTCACAGACACCCCGAACCACCTGCACTTCGATGTCGGGTTCGCGGACGGTCCACTCATCACCGGATAACCGGACCTCTTCGGAGCCCCAACCGGCGGCACCGAACACCCCCGCACCACCAACACAGAAAACGGAGTACCTACATGTCTGCACTCGCTCTCACCTCCGAGCTGATCACGGCCGCCGGTGCGCTCGGCGCGGTCGTGCCCGACCCGGGCCCCGGCGGCATGCCCCCCGGATTCGAGGCCTTCACCACCGTCATGGGCTGGGCCAAGTGGGTCGGCCTCGGCGTCGCCGTCGTCGGCCTGATCATCCTCGGCGTCACCATGACCGTCTCCGCCCGCCGCGGCGAGGGCGGCGAGATCGGCGGCTGGCTCGGCCGACTCCTCGTCGGCGTGATCATCGTGTCCGCCGCCTTCACAATCGTCGGCTTCCTCATGGGCAGCTAGCGCACGAGGACACCGACTGGCATCACCAATGAGAGGCACGACGTCATGAGCGACACGCAGTCCCGCAACCCGTTCACCAGTCGAGGATTCATCTTCGGAGCAATCGTCTTCGGAATCCTCGTCCTGGCCGCGATCCTGCTCGCCGTCACGTCCCTGGACAGTGGTGGCGGGCAGGGCACCGCCACGCCCGCCACCACTGCAACGCCCACCCCCGAGACCTCAGCGGTCGACGCCGAGGCTGCGAGCATCTGCGGCCTCCCTGGACTCGACAAGAGCGGCAGCCTCGCTGCCGCACCCGACGCGGAGTGGACCATCGTCGGGACCATGGCAGCGCCCTCCTCGGACGATGCAGGGCCCGGCGTCGTCGACGCCGACGGAGTCCGCAGCTGCTACGCGCACACCGTGGAAGGCGCAGCCTTCGCCGTCGCGAATCTTTGGGCGATGGGAACGGACGGCCGTCTGAGCGATCTCGTCACCGAACGCCTCACCGTTCCCGGCCCCGGTCGAGACGCCGCGCTGGCCCGCGAGACCACTCAGAGCAACACCGGCCTGAGCTCCCAGATCGCCGGCGTGAAAGTCCTCGCCTACGACGGCCAGAACGCCACCATCGACATCGCCTTCCAGATCTCCGACGGACGTCTCATCAGCTTCCCATACGCCCTCAGCTGGTCCGAGGGCGACTGGAAGTTCGTGCTCACCGACGACGGACTCCCCACCTTCCGCCCGGTCGCTCTGCAGAGCCTCGGCGGCTACCTCCCTTGGAGCGGCACCACATGACCCCAGTCCCCGACAAAGAGCCGTGCTCCGTCGTCGACGTTCTCTGCTGGACCGGAGAAGGCATCGGCAACGTCGTCTCGCAGGCGTCGAACGACGCTCTGCAGCAGTTCGTCAACAACATCCTGGAGGGCTTCGGCAAAGCGGTCGTCTCGCTCGGCACCCTCTGGGTGAACGTTCCCTCCCCGGTGACCGTCGTCGACCGGGGAGGCGGCGTTAACGGCGGCGGCACACCGCCCCTGCCGGAAGCGTTCGAGACGATCCTCGGCTACGTGACGTGGGTCGCGGCGGGCCTCGCGGTCATGTCGCTCATCATCGCCGGCGTCATGATGAGCACCCGTCGCCGCCACGGCGACGGCGAAGCGCACATGGGACGCATCGGCGTCATCATCTTCGCCGTCTTCCTGCTCTCCTCCGCCTCAGCGCTCGTCACGGGGTTCCTACCCCTGGCGCTGCACCTCAACGAATCTTCGAGCGTCGTCGGCTGGGTGCAAGGGCAGCTCGAGTGGTACGCCGGAGGACTCGCGATCCTGTCGATCCTCGTCGCCGCCGGCCGCATGGTCTGGACGCAGCGCGCGGGCGAGTTGCGCACCCTCGCCCGGTCGGTACTGACGCTGATCGCCGTCGCCGGCGCGGGACTCGTCGTGATCCGTCTCGCCACGCAGGCAGGCGACGCCTTCTCGATCTGGATCCTCAACAACTCCACCGACTGCGACGTCACCAACGGTGAGAGCAACTGCTTCGGCACGAACATCTTCGCGATGATTTCACTGACCGCAACGTCGGGTATCGGCCTCATCGGCTTGTTCCTCCTCGGCATCCTCGCCGTGCTCATGACCTACGTTCAGATCGCGCTCATGGTGTTCCGCGGCGCGATGCTCGTCGTCCTCGCCGGCATCTTCCCGATCGCCGCGGCCGCGACCAATACGGAAATCGGGCAGCAGTGGTTCAAGAAGACGATGGCCTGGACCCTCGCCTTCATCCTCTACAAGCCCGCCGCGGCGATCGTCTACGCGATCGCGTTCCGGATGACCGGCACTGATCTGTTCAAGTCGGACGGGACCGGGCTGTTCCAGATCGTCACGGGCCTCGCGCTGATGCTCATCGCGCTCGTGGCCCTGCCCGCGCTGATGCGCTTCCTCGTCCCCGCTGTCGCCTCGGTGGGCGGTGGCGGTGGCGGGGCCGGCCTCCTGCTCGGTGCGGCCGCGGCCGGTGGAGCGGCGGAGATTGCCAGCGGAGCAATCCGCTCGCGCAACGGAGGCGACAGCGGCGGGGGCGGAGGGTCGCCCGGCGGCGGTGGCTTCGGCTCCGCACCGTCCGGCAGTAGCGCCTCCGCCGGCAGCAAGGGGTCACCCGCTGCGACTCCGGCCGCCTCCGGTGCAGGCGGCGGCGCAGCAGCAGGCGGCGGCGCAGCTGGCGGAGCTGCGGCCGGCGGAGGCGCGGCAGCGGGCGGTGCGGCGGCAGGCGGTGGTGCCGCAGCCGCGGCAGGAGGCCCGATCGGTGTCGGCCTTGCGGTGGCAGGGAAGGCCGCCGAAGGCGCGAAGCACGCAGCAGGGGCGGTCAAGGCCGCCACGGACGACGCCACTGGCGGCAACGGAAGCGGGAACTGATGAGCACCACAACCCCCACGCGCAGCGCTGAGGCGCCGCGCACGTACGGCAACTGGCGCCGCCCGCAGACCGCGGGACTCGGCGGCCTCGGACAGCTCGCCACGGGCGTGCTGTTCGTCGGCATCCTCTCCTCGATCATCGCGTCGATGTTCTCCGGCCTCGGGGCCGCGCTCGTCGTCGCCGCGATCTTGCTGACGGTTTCAGTGAAGGACAAGCACGGGCAGAGCGCCCTCGGAAGGACGGTGAATCGCGTGAACTGGATGCGGACGAAGGCCAAGGGAGCGAACGTCTACCGCTCCGGCCCCGCGGGCAGAGCGAAATGGGGCACGTTCCAGCTCCCCGGACTCGCTGCGGCGTCGCAGCTCTCCGAGCACGAGGACTCGCACGGGCGCCGATTCGCTCTCGTGCACGTCCCCTCCACCAAGCACTACACCGTCGTAATCGCTACCGAGCCGGACGGCGCCGCGCTAGTGGATCAGGAGCAGGTCAACAACCAGGTCGCGGAGTACGGCATCTGGCTCTCCAACCTCGGAGACGAGCCCGGCATCGAGGCCGCCTCCGTCACCGTCGAGACGGCCCCCGACACCGGTACGCGCCTGCGCTCGGAGGTCGAGGGGTCGATGGACCCGGACGCGCCTGAGTTCGCTCGAGCGATGCTCTCGGAGGTCGTGAGCAGCTACCCGGTCGGGTCGGCAACGATCCGCGCCTACGTCGCGATCACCTTCTCCTCCCTGTCTCGCATCGGCGGGAAGCGCCGCAACGCGAAGGAGGTCGCCGCCGACCTCGCCGCCCGCCTGCCCGGCCTGACGACGAGCCTTGCCGCGACAGGGGCCGGCGCTGCCCGGCCGCTCGGTGCTCAGGAGCTGTGCGAGGTGATCCGGATCGCCTACGACCCCGCCGCCGCCGTCCTGATCGATGAGGCCCGCGCCTCCGGGGACGTTCCCGAGCTGTCCTGGACGGACGTCGGCCCCGCGGCCGCTGAGTCCCGGTGGGAGTCGTACCGGCACGACGGCGCCGTGTCCACGTCGTGGACGATGACCTCCCCACCTCGCGGAGTCGTGCAATCCGGGATCCTCGCGCGCCTGCTCGCGCCGCACCGCGACGTCGCCCGCAAACGCGTCACCCTGCTCTACCGCCCCATCGACCCGGCCCGCGCCGCGGCGATCGTGGAGGCGGACCTGAACGCGGCGCAGTTCAACAGCTCCGCGTCGACCAAGCCCACCGCCCGCTCGACCCTCTCCACCCGCTCCGCCCAGGCGACCGCGGCGGAAGAGGCCTCCGGCGCGGGCCTGCTCAACTTCGGCCTGATCGTCACCGCGACGACCACCGACGCTGTGCACGAAGCGGACGCACGCGCGGCGATCGACTCGCTGACCGCCGCGGCGCGTCTTCGGGTGCGGCCGGCGTTCGGGTCGCAGGACACCGTCTTCGCTGCGGGTCTGCCGCTGGGCCTCGTGCTCCCGCGTCACCTGCGCCTGCCCACCGAAGTGAGGGAGTCCCTGTGAGCCTGATCACCCGCCTGTTCTCCTCGAACAGCGACAACGAGCTCGAACCCGGCGAGGACGTCCTGCCAGACGGAGCGGTCACCGCCGCGCACGGCGACACGACGGGGGAGGAGCTCACCGGCGACGGCCTGCCCACCGGCGCCGTGTCGTCCTCGGCAGAGCCCGGCACCGACACGACGGCACCCTCGCGGCGGGCTGCGCGCGGGCAGGGCGAAGCTCCAGCCCCGGTAGCAGCGGTCGCTCAGCGCCCGACGCTCACCAGAGAGCACACCACCCCGCGCACCCGGCGCCGAGAGGGGAAGAAGATCGAGATCCCGCACGGCGGGAAGAAGAAGAGCCAGGGGACGGCGCTGCGCCGTCCTCTGCGCCCGAGCATCCGCGGGTGGCTCGGGCGCGGCGGTGGTGAAGCCGTCAACGTCACGGCCGCGGATGAGTTCCGAGGGACGACCGTGCAGGTGTGCGGGCTGTACCCGTTCTCGGTCGGGACGGGTACGCCAATGATCGGGGTGCCGCTGGGGAAGAACCTCTCCACCGGCGCCTCCGTCTGCTGCGACCCGATCAGCTGGTTCCAGCGCGCAAACCTCATCTCCAACCCGTCGATGTTCGTGCTCGGCAAGCCCGGCCTGGGGAAGTCCTCGCTGACCCGCCGCATGGCCGCCGGCCTCGCCGGCTACGGCACGATCCCCCTCGTGCTGGGCGACCTCAAGCCGGACTACGTGGATCTGATCGAAGCCCTCGACGGGCAGGTGATCCCTCTCGGCCGTGGCCGCGGGTACCTGAACATCCTCGATCCCGGCGAGGCGTCGGAGGCGGCGCAGCGCCTCCGTGACGAGGCCGACCGCTCGCTCGAGCGGGCCGACGAGCTCGCGCACCAGGTCGACGCGCTCGGCGTCTCCGACGACACCGCGGCGATGATCGCGGAGGTCGGCCGGCTGCGCAAGCACGCCGCGAAGGTGCAGCGCCTCGCGCACCAGGTCCTCGCGGACGCCCACGGGCGCCGACACACGATGGTCGCAGCGCTGCTGACGATCCTCCGCTCCCAGCCGCCGAGCGACCGTGAAGAGACGATCATCGACCGGGCGCTGAAGTACCTGGACGAGCACCACCAGGGCGTGCCGGTCCTCGCGGACCTCCTGCGCGTGATCCAGGAGGCGCCGGACGAGATTCGTCAGGTCGCCTTAGACCGCGGCAACATCGAGAAGTACAAAGACGTCACCGAGAACCTCGAAGCCTCCCTCATCGGCCTCACCACCGGTGGACGTCTGGGCGAGGTGTTCTCGAAGCAGACGACCACGCCGATGCGTCGGGACCGGCCCGTCGTCTACGACGTGTCCTCGATCGACGACTCCGAAGGCGACCTCCAGGCCGCGATCCTCCTCGCCTGCTGGTCCGCCGGCTTCGGGACCGTCAACGTCGCGGCCGCCCTCGCGGACGCGGAGCTCGAACCGCAGCGGCACTACTTCGTGATCCTGGACGAGCTGTGGCGGGCGCTGCGCGCGGGTAAGGGCATGGTCGATCGCGTCGACGCGCTCACCCGCCTGAACCGCGCCCGCGGCGTGGGCCTGGCGATGATCAGCCACACCATGTCCGACCTCCTCGCACTGGCCTCCTCGGAGGATCAGATGAAGGCGAAGGGCTTCGTGGAACGCTCCGGCATGGTCATCTGCGGCGGCCTCCCCGGTGCTGAGATGCCGCTGCTGACCTCGGCGGTGCCGATGTCGATCGCGGAACAGGGGATGCTCACCTCCTGGCAGGACCCGCCCGCCTGGGACCCCGTGTCCGGGCACGAGTCCGAGCCTCCCGGCCGCGGCCGCTTCCTGATCAAGGTCGGCGGACGTCCCGGTATCCCGGTGCGCGTCGAGCTGACCGCAGCAGAGAAGGAGGTCAACGACACCAACAAGCTCTGGCACGCGACCTCCCGCGCCGGCCGCGCAGCGGAGCCACTGCCCACCGATCCCGTGAACGTCGAGATCCTGCCGTGAGCGTCCTCGTCGCACTCGGCGCGAGCTGCGTCGCGGCCGGCGCCGCCGGCGCCGCGATCATCAGCGCGATCCGAGCCCGTCAGCGGACGGCAGACCGCGATCGGTTCCTGCTCACCCTCTGCTGGACCGGCGTCGGGCTCATGGCGAGCTTCGTCGCCTGGGACCAGTGGGACCGGGTGATCGCGTGAGCTGCCCGTCGACGCTCGCCTTCGAGGGCTACCGCTGGACCTGCCAGCGGTCCGCCCCGGGGGAGCACGGCTTCCACACGACCGACCTCCCCGTCTCCTTCGCGGAGCGGGGCCTCGCGGTCCTCTCCTGGGGGACCTCGCACCAAGCACCCGCCGACGACTGCACCCCGCGGTGGGCCGTCCCGATCTACACGGAGGAGTCCGCATGAGCGCCACCGCCAACAACCGCCGCCGCGAGCCTGGCAAGGCCAATAACGACGCCCTGATGCTCGGCGCAGCCCTCGTGGCGATTGCTGCGATCGGCATCGTATGGGTGGCCGTCGCGGTCGGTTCCAAGCTCGACGGAGTGAACGAGGGCTTGCCCTCGGACCCGTTCGAGATCCTGTCGGGGCTTGCCCGCGGCACGGTCACCTGGTCCTCGTCCGCGACGATGATCGCCGCGGCCGCCGGCGGCGTCATCGTCCTCGTCGCTCTGTGGTTCCTCTGGATGAGGGCACTCGGCCGCAAGGGTCGCGCGAACGTCGACCGGGCTGCCCGCTACATGGCGACCGAACGAGACTTGGCGCCGATGCTGAGCAAGGAGGCGATGAAGAAGTCCAAGCGCCTGGGTGTTGACGGCTCGCCCGGCGTGCCAGTGGGGCGGCTCGTGTCGACGGGGAAGATGCTTTACGCCTCGTTCGAGGACATGATCACCGTCGTCGCCGGCCCCCGCGTCGGGAAGTCGACGTCGCTGGTCATCCCGGCGATCATCGCCGCCCCGGGCGCAGTCGTCACGACCTCGAACAAGCGCGACGTGCTCGACGCGACCCGTGACGTCCGCGAGAAGGACGGACCTGTGTGGGTGTTCGACCCGCAGCGCGTCGCCCGCGAGGACCCGACCTGGTGGTGGAACCCGCTGTCCTACGTCACTGACGACGTGCGCGCCGCGAAACTCGCGCAGTACTTCGCCTCGGGGTCCCGGGCGACGGACGCGAAGACGGACGCCTTCTTCGACGGCGCCGGACAGAACCTCCTCGCCGGCATGCTGCTCGCCGCAGCGGTCGGGCAGAAGCCGATCAGCCAGGTGTTCGCGTGGCTCACCGACGTCACCAACGAGGAGCCGGTGCGACTGCTGCGCTCCGGCGGATACCCGATGACCGGCGACGCGGTGCTCGGCATCATCCAGTCCACCGAGAAGCTGCGCGGGTCGGTCTACTCGACCGCGCAGGAGATGGCGGCGTGCTTGAAGAACACGCAGGTCGCGGACTGGGTGAACCCCCGCGGCACCGCGGACCCGCGGCCGCAGTTCGACGCGGCAGAGTTCGTTCGCGGCTCCGGCACGCTCTACTCCCTGTCGAAGGAGGGCGCCGGCACCGCCGGGCCCCTCGTCACCGCGCTCACCGCCGCCACTCTCGAGGCGGCGACCGACCTCGCCGACACCTCGCCCGGGGGCCGACTGCGCACGCCGCTCGTCGGGATCCTCGATGAGGCCGCGAACGTGTGCCGGTGGCGGGACCTCCCGGACCTGTACTCGCACTTCGGCTCCCGCGGGATCCCGATCATGTCGGTGTTCCAGTCCTGGTCGCAGGGCGTCGCCGTGTTCGGCAAGGAGGGCATGTTGAAGCTGTGGAGCGCGTCGAACGCGTTCCTCTACCTCGGCAGCGTGAAGGAGAACGACTTCCTCCAGAACGTCTCCGAGCTCGTCGGAGACTACGACCGCGAAACCACCTCCGCCAGCTACAACAAGGGCGCCCGCTCGACCTCGATCGCACTGAAGCGCGAGCGGATCCTGACCGTGGACGAGCTCGGCGCGATGCCCCGCGGCCGCGCCGTGATGCTCTCCACCGGATCCCGGGCTGCACTGCTGCGCACCGTCCCCTGGTACGAGGGCACGAAGGAGAAGGTCGCGGCGATCAAGGCTTCCATCGCCGCTCACGACCCCGCGACCGCCCCGGTACGCGGCGCCGAGCCGACTCCTGCCGCGGCGACGTCGGCGCAGCCGGTCGTGACCAGCGCCGAGCCGGTCGCCGCGACCGTCGAGCCTGCTCCGGTGATCGACCTCGCCGCATCCATGCGGGCTCTGATGGAGAACGAAGACGCCAAGCGGACGGAGGCGCAGCGTGACTGACGACGATCCACTCGCGGGAGGAGACGTGCAGGAAGCTGCGGGCCTCCCGGCCGCCGTCGACAGGGATGCCGACACCGCGGCCGCGGCGCTGCTCGGCGCGTTCGACGTCGACGCGATCGCCGCGAGAGAAGTCTCGGACGTCATCACCGGGATCATCGCCGGAATGACGAAGGAGGCCCTGGAACGAGCCCTGACGCCCGAGCGGGTCGAACTGATGCAGACCCGCGCCGAAGCGGCCGTTCAGCGCTCGTTCGAGGAGGAGTCTGCCCCGACCCTCGTCTACGGCTCGGCGGACGAGTGGCTGCGGAAGTACTGGCGCTACACCTACCGGCGGCGTGTCTCCGCCAAGGGTCAGGGCACCGGACGATGGCGCGCCGACTGGTGGACCGTCGATGAGGCCGTGCAACGGATCGAAGCGCTCTGGCGCAGCTGGGAAGCGTCTCGTGCCGACGCGGGGCTTGGGATGAGCGCCTGGTGGATCAACCATGCCGAGCCCCACATGGCTGCGCTGCTGTCCACAGACGGGCCGTTCACAGGAGCGACTGACGAGAATCTGCCGGGGGCGCCGCTGCCATACCTCGATCCGCCTGCAGGAATGTTCGACGTCGATAACCAGCCCTAGCGTGAGCGGCGCACTCACCATTTTCTATCAGCGCCCGCGCAACTGAACGAACCGCGACCGCAGAGGCGTCTCATGGCAAGGGCGGTGCGATGGCCTTCTTCACTGCGATCAGGGTCAACGAGCGACCCACAGGAGACGACTGCCGCGAATGCGGACGTGATCGATGTGTCGACGAGGGCCCGACAGGTCGGCGACGAGGCCGCGGAGCTCGGCTGCAACGTAGTCGGTGGGGCGGGGAGCGCCTGGTGAGCCAGGCGCCGCAGCTCGAGCGCCACGTAGGCGCCGCCCGGCCCGTCGGCAGGCAGGCGCTGATCGCTCGTCAAAGAGCGCATTTCGAGGACCTCGAAGCCGGCCTCCCTCAATTGCCGGGGCACAGTCCGGGCCGGGGGAGTCCGCTCCGGCGGCCGCTCGCAGGGTGGTTTTCAGCAGCTGATGCTCACCTTCTGGCCGGAGCTCTGAGCCAGGCATCGGATCGAGTCCGCGAGCGGTGCCGCGATCCAATCGGACGTGACCCACTGCGCCGACGCGTCGCGATAATCGAAGGTGTAGACGTCGGTGTTCGCGAGGTACTGCAGGATGCCGACCACGGTCCAAGAGGACGAGGTGATCGATTCACCGATCGTGCCGAGGTCGGCCGTGCGCGAGAACTTGCCGAGCGGCGTCGAGAGCCCGGTCCAGCCGTGGACGATCAACTTCAGGACGATTCGGCCCGACTCCGGATCCGGACTCGCCTCGCCGTCGGCTTCGTAGTCGCTGATTCAGACGCTTGCCTGCTCGAGCCCTCCGGGCGTACAACCGGCGGAGAGATGTGTGCGCGCTCTCGAGCAACGCGAACACCCAGCTGCGGTCGGTCACCGGCTGCCGACACTCCGCGAACTGGAGCTGCAACGGCAGTATGGGCGACACCCACAGCGACGCCCGACCCGTCACAAAGGCTGGCATGATGACCCAGTCGAGCAGGAGCACTCCGAGAGAGTCCCTTAAACCAATGAACGTCGCGCCCGCGATCATGCAAAGGAGGCCGACGACGATCCACGGTCGACGGCGACCGAACCGGCTACGGCTACGGTCGCTGGGGCGACCAAAGAGAGGATCCGCGACGATGGCCGCGAGAGTGCCCGAGCCGGCCGCGATCGAGAAGACGCGGGCTGGCCCCTTTCAGAGCCGCAGAACGTCCAAGGCTGCTTGCAGCGTACGGTGTCACCGCTTTGGTGACTGGCGGACTGCACGGAGGGACAGTACAGTGCAAAGGATTTAGGCGTACTATATTCGCTAAGTGCTCTTACCTATGCACCCCCATCCGGCGCACGATTGCTACGGGGATCAGTGGGCCAGCCAGCTATTTCCCATCGGCTATGAACCGGTCGAGCAAGTTTGCTAAACGCCAAGCTACTTTACTGCCAATAAAATTCCTGAACTGCTAAGCCGATAGGCATATGAAGTGAAAAAGTTTATAGGGCTAGGAATCTCGCTGGCTGTTATCGCCGGTACCCTCATCCCCGCAGCCGACGCCGTAGCGACGCCTTTGGATGTTGAAGTGAGCGGATACGGCAAGAGTGAGTGCACGGACTTGCTCGTTGTAGGCGTTCGAGGATCCGGTGAAACGCAGGACTATGGCGACAAGGTTCGGCCGGTAATTGAGGAGATTCAATCCAAATTTGGCGTGCCTGCTAGCGGAATAGTAGGCAAGGCGGAAAAGAATGGACTCTCCGTATCTTACGAGCCAATCGACTACACCGCAGCGCCGGTGTCAGCACTACAATACGACCTCGCGTCCAGCGTCGGTGATCTTACCGGGTACAATAATTGGGCATACTTCGATTCCATCGATGATGGCACGACTAAACTTAATAAAAGAATCCTAGAATCAATCCGTTCGTGCCCCAAGCAAAAGTGGGCCTTTGTCGGTTACTCACAAGGCGCACTTGTTATAAACAATGCATTGCACGGGTGGAGTGATACGAATCGGATCGCGGGAATCGTAAAGATTGCGGACCCCGCTAGAGATTCAAATAGAGATCCGAACAATCGCGGAACGGACGACTCTGGCTCGGGCATTCAACGACAAGCCTGGGGTCTTTTCCAGGGCGAGATCACCTACCCGGCGGCGCTCGATTCGCTCACAGTACAACTGTGCGACCGCTTCGATTTGGTTTGCGACTGGAATGACGCCTCCGCTCGAGCCGTTGGCGCACTCGCTGCCTTTAGCACACCGCTTACTATTTCTTATGGCGAATCGGGTGCCATTCACACTGCGTATGACACTGCTCGCCTTCGTGGGCTCGCATCACAGATTGTTCAACGTGGCGCTGACATTTCTCGTCCAGTCCATCTAACAAACGAAATACTACTCTGCGGATCGACCACTAGCGGAACAGCAGCTCTCGCGGCGACGCGGCCTGGCGGCACCTGGACCGTCGTGCAAAGCAGCCCGACGTCAACCACGTTTCTCTCCGAGTACGACCAGACCTCGACGCCTCGTGCCGAACTAAAGTTAGAGAGCTCTGGCCGATTTGAGGTCGCGCTTTCCCGGGGCCTTGTTGCCACCTGGCAAGTGAACTACTCCACAGATACCTTCTCTGGCTGGACAACTCAACTCAAAGTCACGAGCATGGGCAGCTGCGATAATGCAACTGCCTGCTCATCTTCCACCGTAGAACGAAATCCGGATCTTTATGACAAGGGATTTTGGACGTCGACAGGGGAAGAGGCGTCGTTCCCAGGGTTGTTGCGCGTAACGGGAAGGGTCCTCTGCCCCGACGGTCGACCTGCCGGAGGTGTCGTGGCAACCGTCCACTGTTGGGGACCTCAGTACATTAGATCTGAGCACAAGAACTACATCGGTTGGGGCCCATGCGATAGTAAGGAAGTTAAGCGAACCTATACCGACACAGAAGGTTACTTCAGCACTTGGGTTTTCCAGGGCAAATCTGAAGTATTTCCAGAACTCCAGGATCGAATCTTTGTTACGCTAAACGGCCCCATCACCTACTACGAGGAAGGTGCTCCGGGAAACGTTGGAACTCATTTTCCAAACGCGCTCCCAGGACCTCAAGTACCGGGTGGATCCATGTCCGTAAATTATGAGGTGATCCCGGACTACGATTGGAAGACAGACCGATTCGCAAACGGATCATTCGCTCTTGGCGCCACCAACGTCTCTGTCGGCACTACAACACTCTTAGGTTGGTCGCATGTCTCGGTAACACCGGTAGAGAAAAATGGCTCAGCTATTGATCCTACAGAACTTGTGGAGGAGTTTGCATGGGAACGGGGGCGCGTTGACATCGATGGCGCCAGGATTGTCTACAGCTTCCCCGCAAAGACTGACAAAACCCTAGCGGTATCTGGTCAGGATCTGTCGAATGTAGAGTACGGAGAGGCAAGTCTTTTCACGCGATGGATAACGCGTGATTTGTCAGGACCACCCGCCGTCCCCTTGGCCCATTCTTTGCTCCGCGATGGCCCGACAGACATACGAACTTTCAACTTATTGAACGATGAAGTGGTCGATCTTGGCAAAGTGTGGATACCGCGAGCCGCGCTTCTAAAGTTTCAGCAGACGCGGGGCGACGGTAATGCAATGATGGCCGACGGAAAAGTGTTTGCACAAAATACGAATGGACAGTGGGAAGAGTTTACTGACAAATGGCCGGCGCGACTTGAAAACACGCCTCGATATCAAAACTGCATCCCGCAATATGTCGACTGCAAGATCCTCCGTAATTACTTCACTCTGCCTCCAGGTCGTTACCTTTTCCAAGGTGAAGCATGGGTTGACGGCGCAATGACGCCTATGTATTACCCTGGAGTCAAAGATATAGGTGATGCTAAGGTAGTTTCAGTGGGATTCAATGACGTGGTGGACATTGGCTTCCCGTTTCCTGACGCCTATCCGACATTGCCTACGGCAAGTCCCGTCCCCACGAGTAGCCCAGCTCCCAGTTCAACTGCGACCGCAAGTCCCACCCCTTCGGATAGCTCCTGGCCAACTCCTCCTGCTGCGGGGTTCACAACGGCACCGACTCCCACGATCGCGGGAACTGCGACAGTGGGATCGACGTTGAAGGCCACGCCTGGGACTTGGTCTCCGGCTCCCACGTCGATCACCTATCAGTGGAAGCGCAACGGGACGGCGATCACCGGGGCGAGCTCGGCGACCTACGTCCTGGCCTCGGCGGACGCGGGAACGACCATCACGGTCACCACGACCGCGGTGAAGTCCGGTTACACGACCACTACGAAGACCAGCGCCGGCAAAGCGATTCCTGCTGCGGGGTTCACAACGGCACCGACTCCCACGATCGCGGGAACTGCGACAGTGGGATCGACGTTGAAGGCCACGCCTGGGACTTGGTCTCCGGCTCCCACGTCGATCACCTATCAGTGGAAGCGCAACGGGACGGCGATCACCGGGGCGAGCTCGGCGACCTACGTCCTGGCCTCGGCGGACGCGGGAACGACCATCACGGTCACCACGACCGCGGTGAAGTCCGGTTACACGACCACTACGAAGACCAGCGCCGGCAAAGCGATC